>NZ_JBFPJI010000041.1:0-18771 GCF_040838205.1 Bacillus sp. S4 | reverse complement strand
TT
Organism: Bacillus sp. S4; assembly: GCF_040838205.1. NCBI lineage: Bacteria > Bacillati > Bacillota > Bacilli > Caryophanales > Bacillaceae > Bacillus > Bacillus sp. S4. Next base: position 18,769 of record NZ_JBFPJI010000041.1, on the reverse strand, counting down.
TTTATAATAAAGTAACATATTTTTAATGTTGTAGCAGACAAAAAAGCGGCTATCTCTTTACATAGACGAAGGAGATAGCCGTTTTCCTATTATTACGTATGTTACGAGTTATTACGAGTTGGTTTCAATTGCTTCTAATAATAAATCTACAATGTGAATTCCTCTCATTTTATGAGAAAGATCTTCTCGTTCAATACCTAATTTCATTTGTAATAGACAACCTGGATTTGCAGTAACAATTGTCGCCGCGTCTGTTTCATGCACACGGTCCATTTTATAATCTAGAAATTCCATTGATAACTCTGAATGAACAATATTGTAAATACCAGCAGAACCACAGCAACGGTCCGCATCTTTCATTTCACGGTATGTTGCACCTTGGATTGCTTCTAGTAACATACGAGGTTCAGAAGATGTTCGCATAACATTGCGTAAATGACAAGAGTCTTGATACGTAATGATTTGCGGCGTGAGTCGTAAGTCATTACGTTTATGGAAATCTAGTTCTACTAGTATAGCAGTAATATCTTTAATTTTAGAAACAAATTGCTTTGCGCGCTCAGCCCATTCTGGATCATCCTTTAAAAGGTAATCATAGTCTACGAGGTAAGCTCCGCAACCACCTGCATTCGTAATAATATAATCGATGTTTAAATCTTCGAATGCTTTTATATTTCGTTTTGCTAATTCTTTTGCTCCACTCTTTTCACCAGCATGCCCATGTAATGCCCCGCAGCAACTTTGTGTTTTCGGAATAACGATATCACAACCAGCTAACTGAAGAAGTTTCATCGTTGCGTTATTTGTTTCTAAAAACATCGTATCCATTAAACAACCTGTGAAGAATGCAACTTGTTTTTTCTTTGCCACCTCAGCAGGTAAAAATTCAGGACGATCTTTCATTGCTTTCATTTTAGGGACTTTTGGCAAAACGAGATCTATCGTTGCAAGTGTTTCAGGGAATAACTTCATAATACCAGTTTTATGTGTTAGCGTTTGTAAACCAGAACGCTGGTAAAATCCGATTAGCCCTGTTAATGTTCTCATTCGGTTTTGATGCGGGAATAGTCCTTCAAAAACGACTTTACGAACAGCTCTCACGGGCACTGAGAATTTTTTATTTTGATTAATAATATCACGAGCTTCTTCTAATAAATGTCCATAATTCACACCAGACGGACAAACAGGTTCACAAGCACGACAGCCAAGGCAGACGTTTAATGTATTTTCAACATCTTCATCTGGCTCAATTAAACCATCAGCGACGGCTTTCATTAAGGCGATACGCCCGCGCGGCGAATGTGATTCTTTATATCCAGATTGAATGTAAGTAGGACAAGTCGGTAAACAAAAACCGCATCGCATACAATTTAATAGTTCATCTTCACTTAATCGTTCTTTAAATTCCTTTTGAATGTTTTCTTTATTTAATTTGGTCATCGCTCAACCACCACTCTTTTACGAGAGTCTTTCGCGAACATCTTTCCAGGATTCATAATGTTGTTTGGATCGAAGGCTTGTTTAATCCCTTGCATAGCAGCGATACCTTCTTTACCTAATTTCATTTCTAAATACGGAGCTTTCATCGCGCCAACACCATGTTCACCAGTAATCGTACCACCAAGCTCAATCGCTTTTGCAAATATTTCAGCAAAAGCTTGTTCAGCACGGTGCATTTCTTCTTCATTACGGGCATCTGTCATACAAGTTGGGTGCAAATTACCATCACCAGCATGACCAAAAGTACAAATAGGAATATTATATTTCTTTGCAATTGCATTAATTGCTTCAACCATTGGAGCGATTTGTGAACGTGGTACAGTTGCATCCTCTAATATTGTTGTCGGTTTTAGTCTTGCAAGTGCTGATAGTGCACTACGGCGTGCTGTACGAAGCGCATCTGCTTCGGCTTCATCTTTTGCAACGCGAACATCGACCGCATTCATAGCACGGCAAACGTTAGCCATTTTTTCGATATCTCGATTGACAACCTCGGGCGGGCCGTCTTGTTCAATTAATAAAATTGCTTTAACGTCAGTTGGTAAACCGATTTGTGCAAACTCTTCTACAACTTCAATTGTTGGTTGGTCTAAAAACTCAAGTGTCGCTGGAATAATTTTATTTGCAATAATAGCAGAAACAGCTCGAGCAGCTTCGTTAATATCTTCATATAGCGCAAGCATCGTTTTCTTCGTTTCAGGTATAGGGACAAGTTTTAATATAGCTTCCGTAACAACACCAAGTGTTCCTTCAGAACCAATAAATAAACGAGTTAAATCATAACCAGCTACATCTTTTGCTAATTTACCGCCAGTGCGAATGATATCGCCGTTCGGTAAGACAATTTCAAGCCCCATTACATAATCACGTGTTACGCCATATTTTAAACCACGTAATCCGCCGGAGTTTTCATTAATGTTACCGCCGATTGTAGAAATTTTCATAGAGCTTGGATCTGGTGGATAAAATAAACCTTTTTCTTCTACTGCTTTAATAATATCAAGTGTAATAACACCAGCTTGTACAGTAATTGTTAAATTCTCTTCGTCAATTTCTAAAATATTGTTCATATGGCGGAAAATAAGGACGATACCACCTTCAAGTGGACACGTACCAGCGCAAAGATTTGTTCCAGACCCGCGAACATATACCGGGATTTTATGAGTGTTACACACTTTTAACACGTCTGCTACTTCATTTGTATTACGAGGAGCAATGACTGCATCAGGCATCGCTTGGAAGTTTGGAGTGGCATCATAACTATAAGTTAAACGCCCCATATTGGATGTATCTACATTATCTTCGCCAACAATAGATACGAATGAATCAATAATTTGCTTTTCTAACATTGGAAATCCCCCTCAAACTGTTAACGTATTTAGTAATAATAAAAAACGTTGTAACAGTGCTTTCATTATAATGATAAAAAAGTAGGGGGATTCTTTCTATATACAATCATCTAAAGATTAATCTATTTTATCGTTATTTTTTGTATGATTATCTAATAAGAGGAGTGCGAAGTATAAAACATTTAAATCTTTGAATTGTTTCGGGTCAAGTCCTGTATGTTCTTCAATCTTTTTTAGCCTGTAATGCAGTGTGTTAATGTGTATATGTAATTGCTCAGCTGTTTGCTTATAAGATTGGTTATAATCGATAAATAAACGTAGAGTGTGCATAAGCTCAGGAGATGATACTAAGTTTTCAATAGTACGCTCTAGAAACTGTTCCCGGGTTTCAGTAGAAATATCTTGTAAGCACATTTCTAAACGTAAATCTTCATTAAATACAATTTTTTTCGTTTCAAGTGATACTGAAAGGGCGCGTAGTGCTTGTTCGTACGATAAGTTCATATTGCTTGGCGTAACTGTTTGTCCAATCCCGATATATAAAGTAATAGAAAATAAAGTTTCACAGTCTTGTTTTAAACGTTTTAAAAATTGAAAGGTTTGCTCTTTGGAGTGCATTGTTGTAAACAAAATAAACCGATCATTTCCCCAGCGAACAAATAAATTTTCTTTTGCTAAAATGTTGCGCAGATGTTGCCAAATTTTACGCTGGAGCATCGTATTATCTTGGGCGATTGATAATAAAATAAGTTGTTTCTTCTTATATAAATCAATGCCAAGCGTTTTTGCACGATCGAGAAAACTTGGAGACCAGTCTGTATTTTGAAGCCAATCAAAGACAAATGCTTCATAAGAACGGTGCTCAAGTTCTAGTTGTTCTAAAAAGTAGTTTTCATGAATTAATAATTCGGTCATCTTACGTAATATTTCTCCGTATTGTGAAATATTTTCAGGTTCTCCTGTAATTCCAATCACGCCGATTACTTCGTCATGGAATAGTAAAGGAAGATTCATCCCAGCTTTTACACCTTGCAGTCGTCGTTCATCATCTTTTGTAATAATGACAGTATTCTTTTGTTTCGCACAGAGGAGTGCCCCTTCATGAAATTGACCGATTCTTTCCGCATCTGTACTTGCGATAATAATGCCTTGTATATTAATAATAATAATGTTTTCAGTAATTAATCTGCGTACTTCACGTACAATTTTATTCGCTAAATCAGGAAAAAGCATAATTTGCACACCTCAAATTCTATTTGTTGTACATTATATATGTAAGTTTATTAATAAAGGAAGATTTCACATTTTCCACACATTTATTTGTTACTTTACAATTATAACGAAATCATCCGAAGATGGAGGGAATCTTTTGAGAAAGTATGTTTTTCTTCTCTGTTTTTTATTTCTATTAGTAGGGTGTCAAGGAAGTTCGTATACACCGATTGCTAAAGATAAAAGTGTTATTATAACAACGAATATAAAGGAAGGTAGTATTAGTTTTATTGATAAAAAAACAAAGAAGCTATTAACAACATGGGAATTAAATGAGCCGATTGCGGGGGTTACGCTACTTCCAAATGGCGAGGAAATACTCGTTTATGGTAAGCAATTAGAATATATGTATGTATATTCACTAGCAGAAGGAAGACAAGTGGACAAATATAAGACTGGAAAAGGAATTGCTAATGTTATCGCATCAGATAATGGAAAACAATTATTTGCTGCCGATCAAAATGAACAAAAGGTAAGGTTCTTTACGATAAAAGGAAAAGAGACAGGGAGTGTTTCAACAGGAAAAGGGCCGATAACGATGGTAGAGCATCATAACCAGTTATCTGTACTCAACTTTTATGATACGAAACTAACGACCATTGATACAAAGAAAAAAGAAGTGATACAGTCCTTTATGATTCCGCCAGCATCAACAGGAGCGACGGTTAGCGCTGATGGGAAAGAAATATGGATTGGTGGACATGGTGATGGAAGTCAAGTGAATGAGAAAGTATTAGTGTATTCTTTACAGAGTGGAGAGATGATACGTTCTTTACATGCTCCGTTTATGCCTGTGAATATAACAAAGGATGATAAGTATGTATATGCGCTAAGTCACGGTTCAAATACGCTTAGAAAGTTTGATGCAAGTACGTATCAAGAGGTAGGATTTGCAGAAGTAGGATCTAATCCATTTGCATTTTTGAAAAGCGGTGCAGAAGGATATGTAGCTAGTTATGATAGCGATGAAGTATGCGTAATGGATATGAAGAATATGAAAATAAAACAAACAATTAAAGTCGGTAAAGGACCGTTTCAACTCATAGAGAGAGAAGGGGAAGGGCAATGAGTAAATATAAAGTGCTAGTCGTAGATGACGAAAGTGATATGAGGCAACTTGTCGGAATGTACTTAGATAACTTCGGATACGAGTGGGGAGAAGCTGAAAATGGAAAAGAGGCACTTCGAAAATTAGAGACGGATCATTACGATTTCGTTGTACTAGACATTATGATGCCTGAGATGGATGGGCTTTCAGTTTGTAAAGAGATTCGAAAAACGTCGGATGTACCTATTATATTTTTAACAGCAAAAGGTGAAGAGTGGAATAGGGTGAACGGCTTACGTATGGGAGCAGATGATTATATTGTAAAGCCATTTAGTCCTGGGGAACTAATTGCTCGTATGGAAGCTGTTTTAAGACGATATACAAAGCAAGAACAGCAAGAAGAGATTCAATTTGGACCGATTCTTATTAATGAAAAAAGTAGGAGGGTCGAGACGAATGGTGAGACGATTCCTCTTACGGTAAAAGAGTTCGATTTACTATATTTTCTTTGCCAACATAATGGACAAGTATTTAGCCGGGAACAATTGCTTGAAAAGGTGTGGGGATATGATTATGCAGGAAGTACAAGAACGGTAGATACGCATGTGAAAACGATGCGTCTAAAGCTAGGAGAAAGTGGAAACTACATTCAAACCGTTTGGGGTGTAGGTTATAAATTTGAGGTGTAACGTATGTTTACGATGGTACAAAAGCTTTGGCTTACAGTAGTATGTGCAGTATGTGTAACAGTTTCCTTTCTTTATTTTGTATCTTTATACTCATATGAAAAGTTATACGTTGATAATTTAAAAGATTCATTAGTAATGGAAGGGAAACGTCTTGCCACGCAATATGATAAACGTGAAGGAGTATCCACTTTTGAAGAGAAAGTAAGGGCATATGATCAAATATCTAGTTCAGATGTCCTTTTCGTATACAATCCGCGTGATTTAAGCGCATGTTTGCCTTTTGATGTTCACCATCATTCTCTTATAAGTGAAGGGGATAGACAGGCGCTATTAGATGGGGAAACTGTGACAAAGATAGGGTATGAAGAACATTTTGATCGTAATATTATGGGTGTTGTCATCCCTGTTTTAGATAATAAAAAATTAGTTGGTATTGTATACTCTTATATTCCTTTAAAAAGTATAAAAGACTTAATATTTGATATGGGTCTTATTTTAGCGCCGTTAGCACTTGCAATGATTTTAATTACAATATGGATTGGTAGAAAAATTATTATCGCTATTACGAGACCGCTTTCGCAAATGGAACGAGTTGCAAATCATTTGGCTACTGGAGATTTCTCAGAGCGGATTACAATTTCTTCAGAAGATGAAATTGGACGATTGGGAAAAGCTTTTAATAAAATGGCAAATTCTTTAGAAACAGAAGATGTAAAGCGTAAGGAATTTTTAGCTAATGTTTCGCATGAACTTAGAACACCGCTTAGTTATATTAAAGGATATAGTGAAGCTATTTTAGACGGTGTAGCGAAGGGGCCGCAGCAGGAAAAAGTAACGCAACTTATTCATAAAGAGGCAGGTCGCATGCAGCGCCTCGTTCATGATTTATTAGATCTAGCGCAGCTAGAAGGTGAACACTTTCCCCTAAAGAAACAACCTATCGTTTTTTCACAGCTTATTGAAGATGTACTAGATACGTACGAGTTACAGTTTATAGAAAAAAAACTTCGTATTTCAACGAATTTAAATCCTGAAATTATCGTAATGATTGATGAGGATCGTATGCAACAAGTACTTCATAATGTGTTAGATAATGCGATACGTTATACAAATCAAAACGGGGATATCATAATAACATTAAAGCAAATCGATGATTATTGTGAATTGCACATAAAAGATACAGGAATAGGTATTGACAGAGAGCATTTAGAAAATCTCGGGGAACGCTTTTACCGAGTAGATAAAGCGAGAAGTCGTCAACACGGTGGAACAGGTTTAGGCCTTGCAATTGTAAGGCAAATTGTTCATATACATGATGGTGAGTGGAGAATAGAAAGTGAAAAAGGTAAGGGAACGACAGTTATTATTAAATTAAAAGCACAAGATGAGGAGAGCATATTCTAACTTTTGGAATATGCTCTTCATATTGAAGGTAAATAGTTACGCGTAAATGTATTAATTAATATCAAACAAATATCAAAAAATTGACTATTTTATGAACAAAACATTTGTACTTCTTACTAATTCGTTCTAAAATAGTTATGGATGCTAAGTTCTTATAAAACGTTACAATTGTTGTTTGGAAGATACTGAGGTGATTTAACTGGAGTACAAATCTATTAAACCGAAAAAAATTTACGAAGAAGTATCTGAAGCTATTTTAACAATGATTAAAAATGGTACGTTAAAACCTGGTGACAAACTACTTCCTGTTCATCAATTAGCTGAGCAGTTTCAAGTTGGCAGATCTGCTGTTCGTGAAGCGCTAAGTGCGCTAAGAGCAATGGGCTTAATTGAAATGAAACAAGGAGAAGGTACATATGTAAGGAATTTCGATCCTTCTTCATTAACGAAATCACTAAATAACAAGTTATTAATGAAGAAAGAGGATATTTTGAATTTATTAGAAGTACGGAAGGTGCTCGAAGTGGGGGCAGTTCGAGCGGCAGCGGCAAAACGTACGGAAGCTAATTTACAAAATATGAAGCATTGGTTAGATGAAATGGCAAAGAGCATTGGAGATGAAAAGGCTGGCGAAAAAGCAGACTTTCAGTTCCATATGGGAATTGCAGAGTCTTCGCATAATAACATCTTACTTGAGCTCATGAATCATGTTTCAGAGATGATTGCTGAAACGATTGGTGAATCAAGACGCATTATTTTATATGGTGAACAAACAACATCAGAACGACTTTTAGAAGAGCATCAATCTATATATAATGCGGTGTTAAAGCAAGATGTGGAATTAGCGCAGCAAGCAATGCTAAATCATTTAACAAATGTAGAACATATTGTCACAGGTAAAAGCGATATAAATTCGTAATTTAATCTTTTAATTTTCTAATTTTCTGATAAAATAGAGAGAGATTAAGTAAACGTTTTCTTTAGAAGAGGGAGAGGATAGGCCATGGTTGAGCCTACTTCTTCTAATCTTAGTCATCTGATGACCATATGATTGTTGGCGAAGTTGTAATGAGGGGGAATTATAGTTATGAAAGTCACTTTATTTGTTACTTGTATAGTCGATATGTTTGAAACAAACGTCGGCAAAGCAACAGTTGAAGTATTGGAGCGTTTAGGTTGTGAAATTGAATTTCCAGAAGCACAAGTTTGTTGTGGTCAGCCTGCTTATAATAGCGGCCATGTAGAAGCAGCAAAAGAAGCGATGAAACATATGATTGAAACTTTCGAAGATGCAGAATATATCGTTACGCCATCTGGCTCTTGTGCGACAATGTTTCATGAGTATCCGCATGTTTTTAAAGATGATCCGAAGTGGGCTAAACGTGCACAAAAGGTTGCTGATAAAACATATGAATTCACACAATTTATTGTAGATGTTTTAAAAGTTACAGATGTTGGTGCAAGTTTACCAGGAATAGCTACTATTCATAAATCTTGTCATATGACACGCCTGCTGGGAGTAAAAGAGGCACCAGGAATTTTATTATCAAACGTAAAAGGATTAACTGTGAGAGAACTGCCAAACGTGCAAAATTGTTGTGGGTTTGGGGGAACGTTTTCAGTTAAGATGACTCCAATTTCTGAGCAAATGGTAGATGAAAAAGTAGATAGTGTAATGGAAACAGGTGCTGATTATTTAATCGGTGCAGATTGTGGGTGTTTGTTAAACATTGGCGGACGTATTGAGCGTTTAGGAAAAGAAGTAAAAGTAATGCATATTGCTGAGGTCTTGAATAGTCGCTCATGAAGGGGGAACATAAGCTATGTCTATGAAAATCAGTGAGAAAAAATTTAATGATCGCGTTGGCGATGGAATTCAAGATTCGTTTATGCGCGGAGCAGTATCTTCTGCACAAACGCGTTTATATACAAATCGATTGAAAGCAGCTGAAGAGTTAGGAAACTGGGAAGAGTGGCGTGAACTAGGTGAACAAATTCGTCAACATACGTTAGAAAATCTTGATTATTACTTAATGCAGTTAAGTGAAAATGTATCAAAAAGAGGCGGTCACGTTTACTTTGCGAAAACGAAAGAGGATGCGGCAAAGTACATTCAAGACGTTGCAAAAAAGAAACAAGCGAAGAAAGTTGTAAAATCAAAATCAATGGTAACTGAAGAAATTAGTATGAATCATGCCCTTGAAGAGATTGGTTGTGAAGTGTTAGAGAGTGACTTAGGAGAGTATATCTTACAAGTAGATAACGATCCACCATCACATATTATTGCGCCTGCACTTCATAAAAACAGAACGCAAATTCGTGATGTATTTAAAGAAAAACTTGGATATGAAAATTCTGATGATCCATACGAAATGACAAAGTTTGTTCGTAAACAACTTCGTGAGAAATTTATGGATGCAGAAATTGGTGTGACAGGTTGTAACTTCGCTGTTGCAAATACGGGCTCTCTTTGTTTAGTAACGAACGAAGGTAATGCCGATCTTGTTATGTCGATTCCGAAAACACAAATTGCAGTAATGGGTATGGAACGTATGGTTCCGACAATGGAAGAATTAGATGTTTTAGTTGGTTTACTATGTCGTAGTGCAGTAGGTCAAAAGCTAACAAGTTATGTAACAGTAGCAGGACCAATTCAAGAGGAAGAGGTAGATGGACCAGAAGAGCTTCATTTAGTCGTTGTTGATAATGGCCGCTCTCAAATCCTTGGATCGGAATTCCGTTCAGTATTGCAATGTATTCGTTGTGCTGCTTGTGTCAATGTATGTCCTGTGTATCGTCACGTTGGTGGACATTCATATGGTTCTATTTATTCAGGACCAATTGGTGCAGTGTTAACACCACTTTTAGGTGGATATGATGATTATAAAGAACTTCCTTATGCATCTAGTTTATGCGGAGCGTGTACGGAAGCTTGTCCAGTAAAGATTCCGTTACATGATTTATTATTAAAACATCGTCAAGTTATCGTTGAGCAAGAAGGACGTGCCCCACTTGCAGAGAAATTAGCAATGAAAATGTTTAGTATGGGCGCATCTTCAGCAGCTTTATATAAAATGGGATCAAAAATAGCACCGGCAGCAATGAGTCCATTTACATCTGGCAATCGTGTATCAAAAGGTGTTGGTCCACTTAAAAACTGGACGGAGATTCGTGAATTCCCGGCTCCAAGTAAAGAACGATTCCGTGATTGGTATAAAGATCATAAGAAAGGCGGGGACAAATAATGACAGGATTAATTCAAAACCGTGAGTCCTTTCTAGATAATATCGCAAAAGAACTTGGGCGCGCGCGTAAAACAGAAGGCGTAGAACGTCCAGCATGGAAAAGTAATGTGAATGTAGAAACGTTAAAAGATTATTCACAAGAAGAATTGTTAGAAGTATTTAAAAATCAATGTACAAACATTCATACAACTGTTGTGGAAACGACAAACGACCGTTTACGTGAAGATATTCAAAAAGTAATCGTTGAAAACGGCGGAGGACCTATTATATTATCAGCAGATGAACGTTTTGATTCCTATGGATTGACTTCTTTATTTAAAGAAGAGCTTCCAAAGCAAAATGTTGAAGTAAATGTATGGGATCCTGAGAAAAAAGAAGAGAATATGCGTATAGCGGAAAAAGCGAATATTGGAATCGCATTTAGTGATTATACATTAGCTGAATCTGGTACGATTGTTGTACAAAGTCATAAAGGACAAGGGCGTTCTTTACACTTTTTACCGACTGTATACTTTGCTATTATTCCACGTGAAACACTTGTACCTCGCATTACACAAGCAGTTCAACATATGAACTCTCGTGTGGAAAAAGGTGAAGCAGTCGCATCTTGTATTAACTTTATTACAGGACCAAGTAACTCTGCGGATATTGAAATGAATCTTGTTGTCGGAGTACATGGACCATTAAAAGCAGTATATTTCATCGTATAAAATAGGGGAAAGCAGGCCGGAAAACGGCCTGCTTTTTTAATAGAATAAAGATAATATGAAGTAGAAGTTCTCTCCTTTTTTTGTTATGTTCTTTTGGAAAGGAGAGGAAGGGATGTTCACTTATTTATATGCATTGTTAATGGGTATGGTGTTTGGTTCTTTTTTTATGGTGATTGCGATGAGAGTTCCAGTAGGGGAATCTATTATTACACCGCGTTCGTACTGTTATTACTGCAAGTATACGTTAAAGCCGAAAGAACTGATTCCAATCATTTCATTTTGTATACAAAAAGGGCGTTGTACGAATTGTAAGAGGAAAATCTCAAGTTTGTACATAGTATTTGAATTTGTTACAGGTAGTTTGTTTTTTCTTACTGTATATGTAATTGGAATAGAACGAGAGCTCATCATCACTTTATCGCTCTTTTCTTTACTTCTTATTATTTCAGTTACAGATTTAGTATATATGCTAATACCTAATCGTATTTTAATTTGGTTTGCGCTTTTGCTTATTTTAGAATGTATTTTTGTACCGTTAGTTACTTGGATAGATAGTTTAGCTGGTAGTGGAACTATATTCATTTTGTTATATTGCATGCAAAGGATTTATCCAGATGGTCTTGGCGGAGGTGATGTAAAATTACTTTCGTTACTCGGATTTATAGTGGGAGTGAAAGGGGTTTTTATAACTTTATTTTTAGCATCTTGCTTTAGTCTTTGTTTTTTCGGAATAGGTATAGCGTTAAAACGTATAAAAATAATAACCCCAATTCCGTTTGGACCTTTTATTAGCCTTGGAGCAATATGTTATGTGTTGGTCACATATGCAAAATAGAGAGGAGATAGAAAATGAATGTATATATGGATGATCAAAGAAGTTGCCCGTACGGATATGTTTTGGCAACTACAGTAGAATCTGCATTACAATTTGTTCGGAGTAATAAGGTAAACATCCTCTCTCTTGATTTTAACATGGGATGGAGGCAAAAGAATGGGTTAGATTTTGTAGAAGTCTTTTGTACAGAAGGTCTATATGTTAATGAAATTCACCTTCATACAAATGATGTCATCGGTATGCATCAGATGAAACAGAGAATAGAGAGAGGGAAGGAAGAACGGGAAATTAATCCTTGTATTGCCTTGAAATATGTAGGAAGCTAAAACCTCCAAAGTGAAACTTAAACAGACTATAATAAGAAGAGGATAATATGTCCAATATGAGGACGTAGTATCCTCTTTTTTCTTGCATTGTATATTATATAAACAGAGATTAAACATAGTTTATTATGTATACAATGAATTTTAAAAGAGCCGAAAATAAAAAGAACCACTTTCTGTTAGAGAGTGGCTTTGTATAAGTACGATTACTACATCTTATAGAGCGCGTATGTAAGTAATTACTTAAATGCATATCGTCTTATTTACTGGAAGAATAACCCATGTTATATTACTTTCTAATCAGTCTCGTTAAAGCCATCCCAAGAAATCCAGCACCCATTCCTATTAGCCATCCAGTTTGGGTATTTCCTAACATAGATCCCACTCCTCCACCAAGAAACATGCAGCCAACGAATACTAATCCTCCAATTCCCCAGTTCGGCCGATCCATAATTCAATCACACCCTTTCAATAAAACATACGCTATTAGCTACCTAAACTTTCTTGCATAGAATATGTTAATTATTTTGCTAGAGATGGTGTAGTTATTCGGCTTAAATTTAGCAACTTTCAGGGAATTCAAAAGACGTGGAGATTGACCGATTTGAAGGAATTGCAGGAGGAGAATTTTATTTTTTTGTATTATAATAACTTAAGGGTTGTGGAACAAATTCTTCTTCAACTAACTAGCTAATAAAGGTCTGGTGATTTTCGACAATCGGGCGCTTTAATGGAATAAAAGGAGAGCATATATTAGTCATGTATAATATGTGCTTTCCTTTATTTTTAGAGATTTTTATAATTTAAGTCTTGATAAGTGATACTTTAGAGTTTTTAATGTTTCATATGTGCTTGTAAAGGAATAATTTCCTCTGTTTGAGCTGCTACTAATTCAGCTTCTTCTTGTTTAGCAACAGGTGCTTTCTTTGTTAAGTAATGATATACCATACCGACAAATACTGATCCGCCAATAATGTTACCGATTGTAACTGGAATTAAGTTATGAATAGCCCCAGCGAAAGTAATTGTATCAGGATGTGGTGAAACTAAAGATAAGGCAAACAATGATAAGTTTGCGATGCTATGCTCATAGCCAGATAAGAAGAATGTGAAAACGAGCATCATTATCATCAATATTTTTGCTGTATCACCTTTTACTTGAGAAGGTAAGAAGCAGGCAAGACATACGAGCCAGTTACATAAAATTGCTTTAAAGAATAATTGCATTGTAGGTGTGTTCATTTTACCTTCAACGACTGTATTCATTAAATGACCGTGATCAATTGCTCCGAAAATGCCAGTTGCGTAAAATAGTAAGGCAAAGAATAAAGCGCCAGCTAAGTTACCTGCATAACAAGCAACCCAGTTACGAAGTGTATCAGAAATCGTTGTTTCTTTTCGTAAAGTTGCCACTGTGAAATACATTGTATTTCCAGTAAATAGTTCAGCACCGCCATATATAATAAGTACGAGGGCAATTCCGAAAAACATGGACTCAGCTAAATAGGTTGCTGGTGAATCTGCAATGTGAAAAAAGTTACCTAATTTAAAACATAGTACAATAACAAAACCGATATAAATACCAGCAAGTGCAGCACGAATGAAATATTGCATTGGGTTTGTATCTAGCATTTGCTTTTTGCTCTTAGCCAGTTTTACAACATAATCTAATCCTTGTTCTAGCATGAGTAATACGCTCCTTTAGTACATCGTCTATAAATACTCCTTATATGAATAAAGTACATGGATTTGTTCTCATTTTCAATAAGTTTGTTCAATGTTTCACAAAAAGGACATACATCTGGAAAGAAAGCGTTTACAAAAGGTAGTATAATGGAATTTTTTCTAAAAATAGAGAGGGTTGAAACGAGGGAAAAAGAAAAAGCGCTGTAATTACAGCGCTTTTTCGTCTAAATTCTTTTCTACTTTTACTTCTACTTCTTTCGAGAAGAACCAACCGCCAACTGCGATTCCAATTAATACAATCCAGAATGTAAGCTTCCACGGAGTAGATTCTGGGAATGAATGTGGAAGGACACCTAAAGCAGGGTGTGCTAGCGTATAAATCGCTAATTTCACACCAACCCAACCTACAATTAAGAATGCTGCAGTTTCAAGTCCTGGTTTACGTTTTAATATTTGTACGAAAGCAGTTGCTGCAAATCGCATTATAACTAATCCGATAAGTCCACCTGTAAAGATAACGATAAATTGACCTGTATCAAGACTACCAATCGTACCTAATCCTGTTTTCGGTAAAGTCACTGCTAATGCAACAGCAGCTAAAATTGAATCAACAGCGAAGGCGATATCAGCAACTTCGACTTTAAATACAGTCCACCAAAAGTTCTCTTGTTTTTTCTTTGCTTCTTTTTCTTCTGTTTCTTCATGTGAATTCTTTTTAACATACGTTTTAAATAAGTGATTCCCCGCGATAAACATAAGATAAATCGCACCAATTGCTTGCACTTGCCATACATCTACTAGGAACGAAATCATAAATAGTGATCCGAAGCGGAAAACGAATGCTCCTGCTAATCCATAAAATAGTGCTTTCTTTCGTTTTTCTTCTGGTAAATGTTTTACCATGATTGCGAGAACGAGAGCGTTATCAGCCGCTAAAATCCCCTCTAGTGCAATTAGGATGAGTAATACCCAACCATACTCCAATAATAATGATACATCCATGTACATTCTCCTCTCATTTCTATAAAGACTAAACAAGTGAAGAAGTTCCCCACTGTTTAGTTTCCCCATACTCCTGCGTATCAACGGTGGAAGGAATTTGAAAACAAAAAAGACCTCTGCCGTTGATAGGCAAAGGTCTTGCTAGACATATGTAATGAAAATGCCAACAAAGCCGGAAGAACTAAGTTCTACGTAATGACGACTTTGTTTCCAAGAAATAGTTCTTGGACGCTACTCCCCTTTGGAGATATGCTATTGTATTCTCATTATATGGATAATTTATACGGTTGTCAACCTGTTAAAATATCTTCGTTGGGATATTTTATTTTTCTTTGTTTTTTACGTGCAAATGAAAAGGCTAATGTTAAAGGCCCCATCTTTCCAAAAAACATCATAAAGATAATAATTGTTTTGCCGATGATTGTTAAGTGTGGCGTCAAATTCATACTAAGGCCGACAGTTCCAAATGCTGAAAATACTTCAAAAGCACTCATTAATAAAGGAACTTTTTCAGTGATGCTTAAAATTAAAATGGAAAGAAAAATAAACGAAATTGAAATAATAGTAATCGTTAATGATTTGACAATGAGCGTATCTTTAATGGATTTTTTAAATACGACAATATCATCTTGTTCTTGCAAAAATTTAAATACGCCTAAAAACATAATTAAAAAAGTTGTTAACTTAATCCCGCCACCAGTAGAAGCACTACCAGCACCAATAAACATAAGAAGCATCATTAATAAAAGAGAAGGTTTTGATAATGCAGAGATATCAACAGTATTAAAACCGGCAGTACGCGTTGAAATCGCTTGGAAATAAGCAGCCATACCTTCTTCAAATGGTGTAAAACCTCTCATGGAAATTGAATTATGAAACTCGAATATGAAAATAAAAATTGTAGCAATAATATTGACGATAAGAGTAGAAGAGAGCATAAGCTTTGAGTGCAAAGTAAGGTTTTTAAAGTTTTTCTTTCTTTTTATATCTACGATAACCGTAAAACCAATCCCACCTAAAATAATGAGGGAAGAAATAACGAGATTGACGAGAATACTATGGGAGTGCGACATTAAATTATCGCTCCACACAGAAAACCCAGCATTGTTAAAGGCTGAGATAGAATGAAAAAAGCTGTAATATATCCCTTTGGCAACCCCGTATTTTGGTACCCATTCAAAGGAGAGAAATAAAGTAGCGATACATTCTACAGTAAAAGAAAATAAAAATAACGCTTTTGCAAGACGAATGATTCCGCCGACATTTGTTTGGTTTAATGCTTGTTGTAATAAAATCCGGTTTTGAAGGCCGATTTTTCTGCCGAGCATAATTGCGATTAAAACAGCAAAGCTCATAATGCCAAGCCCGCCAACTTGTATAAGTGTTAAAATGACACATTGGCCAAATAAGGTAAATACTTTACCAGTGTCCACAACACCAAGCCCTGTAACCGTACAAGCAGAAACCGTTGTAAATAAGGCATCGAGCCATGAAATAGACGTTGTTGTAGCAATTGGCAATTTCAATAGGCATGTACCGATAATCGATAGTATAATAAAAGATACAGTAAGAACACGGGGAGGACTCATGCTAATGTTAATCCGTTTCATTTCACATATCGTTCCTTTCGATTTGCTCTTACTAGTATGTGAAGAAGCACTATTATGTATGTTAAAAAAGAAAGAGGCAGAGAATATCTGCCTCTAAGCCATAGGTTATATAGTTATCCGCGTAATTGTTGTTGAGCTAAAGCAACAAGACGTTTCGTTACTTCACCGCCAACTGATCCGTTAGAACGAGAAGCTGTATTAGATCCTAAGCTTACACCGAATTCTTGTGCGATTTCATATTTGAATTGTTCAAGTGCTTGCTCTGCACCCGGAACTAGTAATTTGTTTGTTTTCACCATGTTGATACACATCCTTAAAGAGTAATCCAGTTTAGCTAAGTGCTATCTGGTAATGTTATTTTATGTGTAAACGACGTACTCATACACGGAAGTAAACGGTGTGATTAGAAGTTCTTGGATAGAAAAAAGAGTAGCAAATTTGCTACTCTTTTTTCAGTATTGTCGCTGTACCTTCTACGAC
Source organism: Bacillus sp. S4 (assembly GCF_040838205.1). Lineage (NCBI taxonomy): Bacteria > Bacillati > Bacillota > Bacilli > Caryophanales > Bacillaceae > Bacillus > Bacillus sp. S4. Next base: position 1,616 of record NZ_JBFPJI010000041.1, on the reverse strand, counting down.
AATATCATCAGATTGATTATATATGTTTGTTTGCAATGTGATGATTTTTTTATCGTCCCGCTTTTTAATAACTTCTGCCACAACGCGAAGTGTATCACCGATTTTGACAGGAGCACGGAATGAAACGTTTTGTGATAAATAAATCGTATTTTTGCCAGGGAGTTTCGTTCCAAGAATGGTAGAAATAAAACTTGAAACGAGCATGCCATGGGCAATACGTTCTTTGAACATTGTCGTTTTTGCAAAAGAGTCTAGAATGTGAATAGGATTTACATCTCCAGTCAATTTTGCAAAATTGATAACGTCCTCATCCGTAATTTTTTTTGTAAGTGATGCTTGATCACCGACTTGAATCTCATCGTAACGAAGCTCTGGAACAGTTTGTGCTTCTTGAAATGGATTCATTTTGTCCTCCTTCTTTTCCATATCGAAAAATGTAAGCCATCTTGATGTAGTAGGAGGAAGAAAGAGTTTTGTTTGTGCTGCAGTTAGTTGCCACATTTTTCTTATTTGATGGAAGTAAATAGATTTTTTGAGTTTTCCTCGAACTGCTTTGCGAGTTCTAGTTGTTTGGACTTGAACTCTCCCAAAAAAACTTCTAACTGTTTTTGAACCTCTTCACGCTGCGACTGTTGCTGTTCGATAAAGTGTTTTGTTGTTTCTTCAAATTGGCCGCTAGTTTGAGTAAGAATAGACAAAGATGTTTTCGTAGGCGAAACAGTAAGTTGGTGCATTTGATTAGAAAGCTCATTCCACTTTTCTTGCCACTCGTTAATTTGATCATTTAAGGAGTTTCCAGTTAATTGCTTCACATAGTCTGTATATTGGTTATTGAACTGAGCAGTGAATTGGTGTAGTTCTTTTTCTAGTTCATTTACTCCTGATGTTAATTTATGCAAAGCGTCTTGTTGTTGTTTTAACGTTTCTAAAGTAAGTTGCTCTAATTGTTTCCCAGCTGAAGAGAAGAGGGAAAGAGATTGAGACCAGTTTTTCCAAAATGCATCGACTAATTCGTATGGCTTAGTTTCCATTGTGTGACCTCCAAATGTTTTTTTGCATATTGTGAACGCAGATTACTCTGCTGTACCACCAGGTGAAGATGAAGAATCCTTTTCATCCTTTTCTGGAGAAGTAGAAAATGGAAAGAATGCATTGGTGTATAACGTGAAAAACGTCCGCAACATATTTTGATAATGTTCAAAAGAAGTCGCACATGTTGTTAAATATTGCTCTCCATATTCTGTTAAAGAATAAATTCGTTTCGCTGGCCCGCCTTCGCTTGTATCCCAAGTAGAAGAAATAAGATTTTCTTTTTCTAATTTGCGTAGTGTCCTATACACATTACCTTGGTCAACAGAAGAAAAGCCGATGTCCATTAGCATTTGAATAAGTTTGTAACCATGAAGACTCCAGTCTTTTAGACAGAGAAGTAAGAAAGGAACTAAGAAGTTTTTTGGCATGGAGTTTGGTTGTTTCGCTTGGTTTTTTTCCAAACTTTCTGGGTGTTCTGGTTCATTATGTAGCATGATTGTGCATCACCTCATGAATCAGTTAGATGGAATTTTTTGCTTATAAGTGCAATTTACACCTATCTGTTTTTAATGTCAATACATTTG
>NZ_JBFPJI010000457.1:0-2057 GCF_040838205.1 Bacillus sp. S4 | reverse complement strand
ACATTAAGTCCAGAAGGTGCAGAACTATTAATAAAAGAAGTAGAACAGTACCTTGCAAAATAAGTGGCTCCTTTCAAGGTGTGGCATTAAAACAAAGTTTGATAATTTATAAAAAATTCTGATCGTGTATAAAAAAGTTTGATCAAAAATCCTGTGTTGATGTACAGGATTTTTTCTTGTTCCGCAATCGGGCCATTTTGTTGAATATCAGCAAAGAAGGAATGTATACAACTGTGTTGAAGTAGATTAAGGTTGATGTTTAAAAAATGGAGGGGTTATGGTGATTATTGAAACGACTGTGCAAGTTCGTGTTTCAGACTTTGAAAAGGGAAAGGAATGGTACAAGTCACTACTGAATAAAGAGCCTGATTTTGTACCTCATGAAGGATTTGTTGAGTTTGAACTCGTACCCGGGAGTTGGTTACAGGTAGCCAAGGGAACGCCAACAGAAGGTAGCGGTCCTATACGCATGGGTGTGATGGATATAGAGGCTGAAAGGGATAGAATGATAAAGGAATTAAATATTGAGCCTTTTGAAATATATTCAAGAGAAGAGGTTCCCGTAAAATGGGGTAGCTTTACAGACCCATGGGGGAATCGCTTAGGTTTTTTCGAATATTTGAATGAAAATGAAAAGGATGAAACAATAAAAAGAGTTCATGGGACGACGGCTAAGTAGTTAGTCCGTATAACCACCCTCTCCTCAACTAAAGGGCGCAAGAGTTGAAGATCAATGTTTGAATCGACAACTCTTTTTTATTATCTAACAGGGCAGGGATTTAAAGTATTCAAGTAGAATAAGAACCTACCATTTTTTTATAGGGAGTTTTGCTGAATAATATTGTTAATATTTCACAATGGATATATGATTTTTACAAAGAGTGAAGGGAGATGAACGAAATGGAGTTTACACAAGGTAACAAGAATTAAAATGGTGGTTAAATTAGACTGACCACCATTTATTTTAAATTGTGGTGGGTGATTAATATGACAAGAACTAAGTTGATAATCGTTGAAGGTATGTGGGGTTCTGGCAAGAGCACTACATCTAAATTGATTTATGACCATTTAACAGAATCTGGAATAGAGACACGTCTATTTCTTGAGGGAGATTTAGATAATCCAGCAGATTACGATAAAGTAGCATGCTTTACACATAAAGAGTTTAACAAGCTATTAGAGAAGCATTCAGAGTCTATCGGATTGATTCGGTCGATTACTCAGAGCAAAGGGAATTATAATTTTATTGAATATGGAAAGCGTCAACAGGAATTAAGTAAGGCGTTCCCTGATGAACTATTGTCTGATGTGATGCAATATGATATTTATGATGGAACACTGCCATTAGAGCGGCATTGTGAAGTGCATTTGAATAGGTGGAGTGAGTTTGTAAAGGCTCAACAACAAGAGGAGACGGTAACAGTCTTTGAGTGCTGTTTCATTCAAAACCCCCTTTCAGCTATGCTTGGTCGATATGATGCTTCGCAAGATGTGATTACAGATTATGTACTGAAGTTAGGCGACATTATTAAGCCGTTGAATCCATCACTTCTCTATTTTCATCCTGGTGATGTTCGCTCTATTCTAAAGAGAGCATTCGAGGAACGCTCATCAGAATGGCGAGATGGCGTAACTCAGTATTACACTCAGCAGGGGTATGGACGGAGTCACGGGTTGACAGGGTTTGACGGGCTTGTTGAGTTTTTAAGAGTTCGAACCGAAATAGAGTTAAAAATCATAGAGCAACTCTTGATTTCGAAGTCAGTTATAAGAAATGATGACCTCAATTGGGAACGGGTTCATCAGCAAGTGATTCAATTTGTTGACGAGTCATTGTGAGTCTAAGTTGTTGCTAACGAGGGTCTTATCTTCAATAAGAAAACATAAATGATTTTCCACAATCGGGCGCTTTAATGGAGCAACGAAAAAAGCCTAATTTCTCAATTTTAATGAGAAATTGGGCTTTTTATATTTACTTATAGTGCAAAATAACTCCTAAAGTGACACGTAAACTTAATTTATCATCGATTTTAAATGTGTTCTGTAAACAATATCTA
>NZ_JBFPJI010000456.1:0-2061 GCF_040838205.1 Bacillus sp. S4 | reverse complement strand
ACAGTACACAATACTAAACGTTTAGTTTACTATATAATTATCAGTAAAAATCCCTAAAAAATGGAGGTATGCACATTGGATAAGGAAAACATTGTATATAGTAGGGTCTGGTTCATTACTGGAGCTTCAAAAGGATTTGGACGTGCATTAGTTGAGGCAGCACTTGAACAAGGTGATATGGTAGTAGCTACAGCACGTAAACCAGAAATTTTAGCACAATCTTTTCAAGATAATAATCATTTATTAATCCTGCCTTTAGACGTAACGAATTCTTATCAGATCCAAGAATCAGTCGAAAAAGCCATTGAAAAATTTGGGCATATTGATATTTTAGTCAATAATGCCGGGTATGGACTGTTAGGCGCAGTGGAAGAAGCGAACCTGGAGGAAGTAAAACAAGTATTTTCTACTAATGTTTTTGGTTTGCATGCTGTAACACAAGCTGTCTTACCCCATCTTCGATCCCAAAGGTCCGGTCATATTATCAATATCTCTTCAGTTGGTGGATTTTCAGGTTCTATAGGATGGGGAATCTACAACTCCACTAAATTTGCAGTGGAAGGATTATCGGAAGCGTTATCGTTAGAAGTGAAACCTTTAGGTATTCACGTTACCATTGTCGAACCAGGAATGTTTCGTACCGATTTTCTTGCAAGTTCTATGCGTTCTGTTAATACAGTTATTAAAGATTATACAAATACTTCAGGACAAACACGAGAAAAGGCTAATGAAAGTAGCGGTAATCAGCCTGGTGATCCTAAAAAGGCAGCTTCAGCTATCTTGAAGGTTGTTGCAGCTGATGATCCACCACTAAGACTTGTTTTGGGGCCTGATTCCCTAAAACGAATAAAAACAAAACTTGAACAAGTCAAAACAGATTTAAATAATTGGCAAACTGTCACATTAAGCACAAATATAGAGGATGAACAAATTGGTTAATTACGAGGTAAAACAGTCAAATTCTGAGCATAAGCGAGGGAGACCCCGCAGCAATAAAGTAAGTGAGCGCATTCTGAAAGCTACTATCGAACTTTTGTTTGAAGAAGGACTTCGGAAAACAACTGTTGATGAGATTTCTGCCCGTGCTGAGGTTAGCAAAGCAACTATTTATAAGTGGTGGCCAAACAAGAATGTAGTTTCAATAGATGCTTTTCTATTTAAAATGGAAGCAGAGGTTAAAATACCTGATACTGGATCTGTACGTGAAGATTTTTTACAACAGTTACTTTCAGTTATGCGATTTTATAAAAGTCCTATTGGTAAGGTGTTTACCCAACTCATTGCTGAAAGTCAATACGATCCTCATATAGCTACCATATTTCGTGAACGGTTCCTAGTCAGTCGACAAAATGCTGTGCAAGTTATGTTGCAGCGGGGATTTGATCGCAACGAGATTCGAAACGATATAGACTCTAAAATTATCATTGATTTAATTTATGGGCCTATGATATATCGACTTCTTACAGGACATGCACCTTTGGACGACAACCTTGCAAAATCGATTGTTGATGTGGTGATAAAAGGGATAAGAGTATAATCTTTATATCTTGATAGAACACACCGTTCGATGCTTCGAGCGGTGTGTATTTTATTTTGTTACCATTCATTAACAATTAATTAAGATTTTCTGAACAAATATCTCTTCGCGTACAGCAAAAGGGGTTGATTGTGACAATAATGTGTCTAAACGTACAGAATTCCCGGAATGATATGGTGAGGCCTAATGGGTCACTTGCAATCCGTTGACTCATCCAAATACAAATAGTAGCTAAGTCTGATCCAGAAAACTTGCGTTTTCGCTTTACAAACCCAAGATTTCTTGCAAGTTCTTCTAAAAATACAGGTGAAACATATCGTTGTAATTCTTCCGCAAATGGTTGTAGTTCATCTTGAATCGAGAGATTCATAAGAAAACGTCATCCTTACTAATCTAGCATTTTTTAGAAAGAATAACGTTTTTTTCGTTTTATCTTGATGACAATGGGCGGTACCCCTTTGAGAGCAAGAATATTATCAAGAATTGACTGTTGTTTATTTATGCCATATAATTCATATATGAAA
>NZ_JBFPJI010000455.1:0-2064 GCF_040838205.1 Bacillus sp. S4 | reverse complement strand
AGCGTATACTTATAATAGAAACTAAAGGAGGTACATACATGAATGTAAAGAAATCTCCCCTGCTATTACTGTTACTAGTATTACTATTCGTAGTTACAGGGCTTGGGTTTACTTTTTTTAAACATAATAAAACGACCCCCACTAAAGATACTGTCACAAAAGAAAACTGGTTAGACGATCCTTACTTACGCTGGTCGTATACACATATGAAAGAATTTACTTTAATTAATGAAGTAAAAAACAATCCTGACCAAGTTGCTCCCTTCCCTACCGCGTTACAAAACTTAGACGATTTTGCTGTGGAGCGTAGATTTGGAAATACAACTCCTCTAAAAAAACTTTTAGACGAAAACAAAACAGACGCTTTTGTCGTTGTACATAATGGACAACTTGTTTATGAGCGATATTTCAATGGATATAACGAGAGTGAACCTCATGGCATGGCATCATTAGCAAAGGTTTTTACTGGTGCAATCATACAATCTCTCGCTGAAGAAAATCTTATTGATGTAGAGAAAACAGCTGACACTTACATAAAAGAATTAAAAAACACACCGTTTGGTAAAGCAACACTTCAGCAATTACTGGACATGCAAGTTTCTGCTGAATACCCTACTCACGGATATATGCAGCTAGGACTAGAAAATCAAGATGCACAACTATATTTAGCTAGTAATATTTTACCCCGAGGTAAAAATTACGAGGGGCCTATGAAAATTTATGATATGTTACTAGAGGCAGAAGAAACTGCACCGCCTGGCTCCGCTTTTTCTTACAATAACGGCTCAAGTGAAACACTCGCTTGGATTATCCGAACAATCACTGACAAATCATTAGCTGAAAATGTAAGCGAGCAAATTTGGTCTCAAATTGGTATGGAAGAAGACGCTTATTACGTTACAGATGAAACAAAAGTAGAACAAGCAAGTGCTGGTTTAAATGCAACTGCTAGAGATATGGCGAAGTTCGGGCAATTACTTTTAAATAATGGTCAATATAACGGAAAACAAATCGTCCCTTCTTCTATTACAGAAGGTGTAAAAAATGTACAAGAAGGCGAACTCGCAATTGGCAGCGGCGCTTCCATTTCTTATCATAATCAATGGTGGATTCCGCATAATGAACAAGGTGCTTTCGAAGTGTTAGGCAGTTACGGACAAACTCTTTACATCGATCCGAAAGCAAGTATGGTAATCGTCCACTTCTCTTCTAACGCTGCGCCTAGTAATGAAATCCATTCGGTTTATTCCGATATGTATATTGATATTGCACATCATTTGGAGAAGCTTCCACAGTAGTGGAGGCTTTTTTTATTTACCCAAATCCTATTCCAGTTAGTGCTTGGTTAGTAGGAGTTGCCGAAAGAATTACTATTTAAGCCACGCGTAAACCCCATTTATATTGATAATATTTTAGTAATTTGAAAACACTAGTGCTTAGGAAAGGAGGGATTGTGAATGTCTGTGAAAAAGCTATTAACTGGATTAATCATTTCACTTGCGATGATTGTAGTTATTACTACTTTAGGATCACTCCGTGTATTTGCCGAATCCGACGTTGTGAGACAGCCTATCGAGGTTGAATTGAATGATGATTACTTTAATCCGAATGTCATCACTGTTCCGGCTGGGAAAACGACGACGTTTCTATTGAAAAACAAAGGAAATAGAGATCACACCTTTACGGTGAAAAAGCTCGGAATCGACGCTGAGGTCCCGCCAGGAAAAGAAAAAACAATTACCGTAAAACCTGAAACCCCCGGTACATATGAACTAATATGTCGGTTCCACTACTTGAAAGGAATGGATGGAAAAGTAATAGTCAAATGACATGCAGTACCGACCCTTACTTTTTTATGAAGTGACACTTAAATTCGCGGGGGGTGTCTATCCCCCACGGATTATGAGCTCTCACTAATCGGTTTTTTACGTGCAGCATAAAATCTTTACATTGTCGTAGCGTACGAAATTTGTGTTTTGTTGGTGCTACCACATCGCTATCAAGCTAAGATTTTGAAGTACCCCCTAAATGAAAATTTTCTTTCTCTACAGTTAGTTATTTTGA
>NZ_JBFPJI010000454.1:0-2068 GCF_040838205.1 Bacillus sp. S4 | reverse complement strand
ATTTAAATGATTAGCGGTAAGAATTAAGCAAAATTTAAACAAAATAATCCTTTGTGCGACACGCTTCCTCATTATAAAAATCCATTAATCAACAAAAAACGCAGAGGGTTTTAAGTCCTGCGTTTTTACTTTCCTTAACTAGCTTAAAGAGCTTATCATTTCACTTGTACAAACGGCGTGGCCCCACCACTTACTTGCGGAAGTTTTCCGTCCCACTTCTCAATTTTCTTTATTTCTACTATTTCAGGAGATAGAGATTGTTTTAAGATTTCGTTTGCCTGTGCCTTACCTTTTGCTTCTTCTATATCACGTTCCGCTGCCACAATGGCTTGTTTTTTCTCAATCTCTAGTTTTTCCAATCTTTGTTGTGCATCCACAACACCCTGAATTGCTTTTGCTGTATTTTCGTCTGGTTTTGGTGCTTCTAGTGTTACTGAATCAACCATAAATCCAGTATCATCTACAGTTCCACGAAATTCTTTTTCGATCGCTGCATTAATTTCTCCTTGGTGTTGAAATACTTCAAGAACGGAATACTTTGAAAACACGTTAAGCGTAGCTTTTTTGATACGTGTTTGTAACCAACCATTCTCAATCACATCTGGAGATTGCCCTTTAAATTTGTTATAGATTTTAGGCAGTTTTTCTACATCGTTTGCATAGTCATAAGATAAGCTAACTGCCAATGGCTTACCATCCTTCGTTTGTACATTGAAATTCTTTACTCGTACCGTTTCTGTAGAAACTGGATATTCTGTAACACGTTTAAATGGCGAAACTAGATGCCAACCTTGTCCTAATGTTTCTTTTTCAACACCTGTACTTCTATTATAAACTACACCTGCATGTCCTTGTTCAATTACTTTCACACTCATTGCGGTTAAAATTCCAACTACTACAAGTCCTACTCCTACTATAATAGCGCCTATTTTCTTTTTCATTTCTTGTCTTCCTCCTTGAAGATATTCTTCATTTTTAATGCGAAATTACCTATCCAGTCGAAAACCCCTAACTTCCCAACTACGAACCAAACCGCCGACAAAATCAGCACCAATAAGAACACGCCCACCACTAATGAATACATCAGATGCCTCCCTTCTCTTCACAGCATGCCTTTCTTCAACAACTCACGCTCCATATATAAGAAATGATCATAAATATAATTTCCATTTGTATTTGGCATAAGAAAGACTGTTGAAAAATGATAGCTGACTTCAAATATTTTCAAACGCCCTCTCCTTATTCATTTTGATTACATAGGTACACCAGGTAAGAATGCTGCTATTAATACCATAATGGCAGTTAAGAATACTATTTTAATAATGAATAAAATAATAATCGGAATAGCTGCTTTTACTTTACTTAATCCCGCTGTGATTTGTAACCCTAACCAAACTAGAACTAAATTCCATATGTAAAATACTTCAATTGCATTACCAATCCCATATGCAAATGTACCTTCAGAAAATATTGCACCTAAACCTGTATAGTGTGTCGATCCACCACCCACAATGAAACTTAAAATAGTATTTATAAGTTCACCAACGATAAGAATAATGTTTGTATATATAACTATGGTTAATAATGTTTTATAAGATGTATCATTTCTAAAAAATATCATAAACACTTTGTAAATAGCTGCTATAAACAGTGCTCCAATCATTGCACCCACAAAATTTGATACGATCCCAGAAATAACTTCCCCTGTAAGTGTACTCTGTCCAGCAAGTTCTCCTAATTCTTTCCTCATTCGGACCATCTCAGGTGATGTATACATCCCATACTTACTCAAACCGCCTAGAAGTCCTTGTAACAGTGCTACTAAAAAGAATATCCCCCAAACTTTTTCGCTTGTTTTGATCCTCTCAAACTGTAGGCTAGGAGAAGTAAACATTCCAAGTAGTGATGGTTTCTTCTCCCATTCTTCCATTTTTACATTTGTTTGCATTTTGAATCCTCCCCATTCTGTCCCATTAAAATTATATGTAGTAGGAATTTTTCTCTTTACTACATGAGAGATGTATTCATGTATCATATCTTCATTTTAATAAGGTACACAGAAAATTAT
>NZ_JBFPJI010000453.1:0-2083 GCF_040838205.1 Bacillus sp. S4 | reverse complement strand
GAATAGAAGCTTATGAATTTAATAAAATATGTGATACATGTGAAAAAGTAGGTGAAAAAGATGAATAAGAATTTATATAAGAAAATTATTTTGTCAACAATCATTACGGGAATGGCAGTGAGTAATGTAATTCCACTTCATACTTTGGCAGCAGAACAAACTGTGTCCCAACAGCAAGAAAGTTTGAAGAACTATTCCCTTGGTCCTGGTGAATTTAAAGAAGTAATGGGAAAAATGGTGGCAAATATCCTTACAATGGATTCATATGCCAATACAATCAGTAATCAACAGCTGACAGATTTAAGTAAAATAAGTTCTATAAATGGTGATTTACAAGCAAACATGATTAAGCATCAACGGGATGCAATAGAGAATGCCGACTTTTGGTTCATGCATTTTAAAACTCGTATTATGTACACGCATCAGAATATTGTAAGTTATAATGATACGTTTCAAGCAAGTTATAAGCTTTTACTAACTGCTATAGAGCAAAAAGATACAGAGAAATTAAAATATGAACTAGAAAATTTGTACAATAGTATTTTGTACAATAGTCAAAAATTAGATGTACTGTTAGAAAAATTGAAAAATTTTCAAGGTGAAATAGCAGAAAATACAAGAAATTTCAAAGAAGATTTCAATCAATTGGAGAATATTCTAGAAAGTACGAACGCTGGTATTCCGCTTCTACAACAACGAATTGAGAATTGTAATAATACAATTAAAGAAAACTATGATAAACGTGGTGGCTATATAGCTTTATCTGTATTTATGCCTCCGATTGGTATACCATTGATTGTCACTGCTGACAAGAATATCGCATCTGCACAACAAGAAATAGAACAATTAAAGTCCAGAATTTCTGGAGCAGAGGCAGAAGTAGTTATTTTGACTGATGCCAAAAATAAAACGGAACATATGGCTGCAACAGTTGGTACAGCTGTTACTGCTCTTGAAAATATAAAGACTCAGTGGGGGACAGTGGAGAAAAAATATAAATCATTGATTGCCAGTGTTGACAACATTAGTCTAGACTTGTTTGATGAGATTATAAGAGCAGATCTGAATACAGCGAAGGATAATTGGCAGGACCTTAAAAATTATACAGATAAATTATATGAAGGTGCTAAGATTGCACAAAATAAATAGATTGTACAAATAGGAGAACCACAAATAGGACAACCGCAAATAGGACCGGATTGCACCTGAATACATGTAAATAATATAAAAACATACAACCTTGTATTTGTTGGTAAGATTGTATGTTTTTTTATAGAGATGTACTACTTCAGGTACCGTCAATATTTTTGTGTAAATAAAGAATTTCTTTTCTTGCAGAGGAGAGGGTTCTTTATTTTTTATCTTCAAACATAGCTGTTAGTTCTGATTGAGCTTGATCGAAACCTAAGTGACAACGAGTTGTGAAACGCTGATTGTATGTTTCAAATTGTGAAACAAGGAATCTTTCTACCAATTCTTCATTAGGAAATTGTTATTTGCGCTTCTTTCCCCTACTTTTTTCTTGTTATATAAAAACTATATAGTAAACATGAAATTGAAAAAGTTAGACGGAACATCCTTTTAGAGGCTGAATTTCCCTTCAACTAATTCCTACATAATATAAGTAAAAAAAAAGATAAGAACACTATTATTAGTGCAGTTTCAAGATTAGCTTTATATAGGAAACTACAAGACAAAGTATAAGAAAAAACACCCGCCGAAATTGGAGAATTTTTCAGATGTAGTGGGTTATTCTTTGAATCGTTTCCGTACTCCTTTAATTCACGAAAAAAATGTCGAATTTATGCGAATTTTGTTGTTTTATTGTATTTCTAGTGATAAAATCTTAATTATAGAGAGAGTGGACACAAACCCCTTTGGAATTAATTTTCCGAAAATTTAGAATTATTATGTTTTTCGTGTTTGTGCACTTTCCATCTCTACTCTTTCGTTTTTCTATCCAACGGAAGAAAAACGAATTGTTATGATTCAAGTCGTTTTTTTTCGTGAAAGTTTTATTTATCATTTTAGATGTAACGCGATGAACCGTAACGATAATAACTAGTGGTAAAAAACTATAGAA
>NZ_JBFPJI010000452.1:0-2089 GCF_040838205.1 Bacillus sp. S4 | reverse complement strand
AAATAATACATGTTATTATTATATATTGTTTCCTAAGTTGGTGAAATAACGAAGAGTGCAGCGGCTGTAGAAAAATAAGTTAATTTGATGGAAGAAGAAAAGAACTATAAGAAATGGCTAGTAAATTTAAAGTATAATAACAGCAAATAAGTAAGGTGAAAATGATATCACCTTACTTATTTTTCTATTCAGCAATTAGGGGAGTCATTAACGGGATGAAAAAAAGAAGAAGACTATGGAATTTATGGAAAACGATTACATTATTGGTGTGTACTGTTGTCATTTTTTCTTTACTTGTGACAGATATTTTAATTAGCCATAATGTTGAACGAACGACAGAAGAAAGCCAAGCAGAGAAGGCAAAAACGATTGCACATATTGTAGCGAATGATTCGGTGGTAATCGATGGTTTAATTGGGAAAGCAGATACTTCCGCCATCCAAACGTATACAAATAGGATATTAAAAAATACAGGTGTTCAATTTATTGTCGTTATGGACATGGATGGAATAAGAAAATCTCATCCAAATCCCCAAAAAATAGGTCATCATTTCGTTGGAGGGGATGAAGGAACGGTATTGAAGGGAAAGGAACATGTATCTTTAGCAGAAGGAACTTTAGGGATTTCAATGCGAGTATTCGTTCCTGTTTTTGCTGACACAGGTGAACAGCTTGGTGCGGTTGCTGTTGGTATTTCAGCTGATAATGTAAAAGAGAGAGTTAAGGAAAGTAGACATATTATTTATATAGGTGTCGGAGTTGGATTGTTAATTGGCATTATAGGAGCGATATTGCTAGCTAGACATATAAAGAAAAGTTTATTTGGTCTTGAGCCGCATAGGATAGCGAAAATTCTTGAAGAAAGAAATACGATGTTACAATCGGTCAAAGAAGGTATTATTGCTGTGGATAAAGAAGCGAAAGTAACGTTAATTAATAATGAAGCAAAACGGCTATTTAAGAAAAGTGGACTTGAAGAAGACTTTATTGGTAAAGATGTTGAATTGTATATGCCGAATTCACGTATAAAAGAAGTGTTACAAACTGGAGAGGTACAATTAAATGAAGAACAAAATATTTATGGAATTACGATTGTTACGAATCGTGTTCCTTTATATGTAAAAGGTGAAATAGTTGGTGCGATTGCAACATTTCGTGATAAAACAGAAATCAGAAAATTGGCAGAAGAACTAACTGGTATTAGGCTATATGCGGAAGCATTACGGGCTCAATCTCATGAATTTATGAATAAAATGCATGTCGTATTAGGGCTAACACATATGAAACAGTATGAAGAATTGCAGAAATATGTAAGTAGTATGGTATCAGAGCATCAATATGAAATTGGGGGGATTATGAAAAAAATTCAAAGCCCAGTATTTGCTGGGTTTTTACTAGGTAAACTTAGTTATGCTAGAGAGAAAAATATAAAGTTAATTATAAAAGAAGATTCTGACTTACCAGAAATATATGATGAACGTATCATTCATGAACTGATCACCATTGTCGGAAATTTAATTAATAATGCATTAGACGCGGTGACGAATTGTGAGAAGAAGCAGGTTGAAGTTGGAATACAATATGGGGATACATTAATCATTACAGTACAAGATACGGGGAAAGGCATAAAAGAAGATGAAATTGATGCATTATTTATAAAAGGTTATTCCACAAAGGGTGATAATCGGGGGTATGGTTTGCATCTTGTAAAGGAAAGCATACAGCGAATGAATGGGGGAATTTATGTTCATTCATTGTTAGGAACGGGAACGACAATAACGATTGAAATACCTAAAAGTAGGGATGAGAGATAAGATGATCAAAGTTTTGATTGTAGAAGATGATCCGATGGTTGCGATGTTAAATACGCATTATTTAGAGCAAGTTGGAGGGTTTGAACTGGTCCATGCAGTTAACTCAGTAAAATCGGCGATAGAAGTGTTAGAGAAGTCACGAGTAGACTTCATATTACTTGATATTTTTATGCCTGGGGAGACTGGATTTGAGCTTTTAATGTATATTCGAAATCAAGAAAAAGAAATTGATATTATGATGATTTCAGCTGTACATGATATGGGAAGTATAAAAA
>NZ_JBFPJI010000451.1:0-2106 GCF_040838205.1 Bacillus sp. S4 | reverse complement strand
CATTTACTTATCAAGTATATGAAGTTGGCATAATTATTGCTTATATAAAGGATGAGCGTATAAAAAGGGGGAATAGCAATGTTACATGATGTATACAAACCAAATCGTCACTGGAAGGATATTGAATTATGGAAAGATGTTACAGAAGAACAATGGAATGATTGGGTTTGGCAATTAACGAATACGATCAAAACTTTAGATGATTTAAAGAAACTAATTAACTTAACACCTGAAGAAGAAGAAGGTGTTAAAATTTCAACGAAAACGATCCCGTTAAACATTACACCGTACTATGCTTGGCTAATGAATCCTGATGACCCACGCTGTCCGATTCGGATGCAATCAGTACCGATTTCGGAAGAGTTATATAAAACAAAATATGATTTAGAAGATCCTCTTCATGAAGATGAAGATTCACCAGTTCCAGGATTAACGCATCGCTATCCAGACCGCGTACTATTTTTAGTAACGAATCAATGTTCTATGTATTGTCGTTACTGTACACGTCGTCGTTTTAGTGGACAAATTGGAATGGGCGTACCGAAAAAGCAATTAGATGATGCGATTGCTTATATTAGTGAAACACCACAAGTACGTGACGTTTTAATTTCTGGCGGTGATGGACTTCTAATTAATGATAAAATTTTAGAATATGTATTAAAGAATTTACGAGCAATCCCGCATGTCGAGATTATTCGTATCGGAACGAGAGCACCAGTTGTATTCCCGCAGCGTATTACAGAAAACCTGTGTAACATTATTAAAAAATACCATCCAGTATGGTTAAATACGCATTTTAACACTTCTATTGAGATTACAGAAGAATCGAAACTAGCATGTGAAATGCTTGCGAATGCAGGTGTTCCAATTGGAAACCAAGCTGTAATTTTAGCTGGAATTAATGACAGCGTTCCAATTATGAAAAAACTTATGCATGATTTAGTGAAAATTCGTGTTCGTCCATATTACATTTATCAATGTGATTTATCAGAAGGTATCGGTCATTTCCGTGCACCAGTTTCGAAAGGTCTTGAAATTATTGAAGGCTTACGTGGACATACGTCTGGTTATGCAGTACCAACTTTCGTTGTCGATGCACCGGGCGGAGGCGGAAAAATTGCGCTTCAGCCAAACTATTTAATTTCACAAAGTGCGGATAAAGTTGTTCTTCGTAACTTTGAAGGGGTTATTACAACGTATCCAGAACCAGAAAACTATATCCCAGGAAGAGCAGAAGGCTACTTTAAAGAAATTTATCCGACTTATGAAGAGAAACGTTCTGATATCGGCGTTGCAGGATTGATGAGTGATAAGAAATTTAATCTTGTTCCAGATGATTTACAACGTATGAATCGCCGTAAAGATTATGAAGTCAATGAAACGCATGCTTCTTTAAAAGATAAACGTGATAAGCGTGATCAATTAAAAGATAAAAAATATCAAGCACAAATAGCAAAGTTAGATGATGACAAAAAAAATGAGGGTGACGTAGTATGAATTGTATGTGGTGTGACAGTACAGAAGCGAAAGAAAGCTTGAATACTGTATATTGGGAATTACCAGATGGTACGAAAGCCATTGAAATCCAAGAGACACCATGTATTACTTGTTCCTCATGTGGAATGGACTATCAAGCAGACCATACTGTAAAAGAAATTGAAGATCAGTTGTTTTTAATTTATACGAAAGATTTGCCAAAACAACTAACATACGAAGAGTTGATGGGAAGACCACGTTTATTAAAAAGGAATTATTTCGACTTTTAACCAGCTTTTATGCTGGTTTTTTTCTTTTTTGCCTTGTATAATGTACCCAAGTTAGAAAGGTAGGGAATATTTTTGAAAAAGACATTTTACCATTATATGATGAAGCACCGTGCAGCTTTATTTAAAAATGAAATATCAGATTTAGCAGAGGCGATGTATGATGATTTAAGTTTTCCGAAGCAATCTGAAGACTATGATGTAATTAGTTCATACTTAGAGTTAAGTGGAATGCTAGAAAGTATGTCTATATTTGATGATGCATGGGATTTATATATACAAGAGAGATAACGATATGAAGTTTTAGGAAAATGAAAACATAATGAATACATTACTTTGAAAG
>NZ_JBFPJI010000040.1:0-18798 GCF_040838205.1 Bacillus sp. S4 | reverse complement strand
TGATTATCATTATCAATTAGAATCATAGTTGATAATAAAATTCAACTGTCAGAAGTTTTATAAAAAAATGATAGTGTTCGTCTAAAAGAGGAGGAGCAGTATGCAGCATGCGAAACAAATCGCGGAACATGCAACAATACAAAGCTTTTTAAATTGTTATTTAAGAGAAACAGGAAGTGGAGAATGGATTACGGAGGATAAAAGGATAGAGGGTATTTTCTGCCATTCATTTCAAAGAGATACTATCCCCACTTATTTATGCTGCCCTTTATCGGCACAAAACGTTACTTTGTATGGGGAAGTTATATATAAATCATCAACGGACCGTCATCTATTTGGAGAACAATTTTATTACCAAATTGGCGAAAATAAAAATGTTATTAAAGCAGATTATATTACGGTTATTATGTTTTTAATAAAGGAAATGTCTATTAACTATGGAGAAGGTAAGAATCCTGATGAACTTATGCTTCGAGTTATTCGTAGTTGTCAAAATATTGAGAAGTTTATACAAGGAAGGGAGCAGGATACAGCTGAATTATATGGTTTCCATACGACTTTTATAGAGGCGGAGCAATCTTTATTATTTGGACATTTAACTCATCCTACACCAAAGAGTAGACAAGGTATATTGGATTGGAAAAGTTCAATGTATTCTCCTGAATTAAAAGGGGAGTGCCAACTTCACTATTTTCGGGCACATAAAAGTATAGTAAATGAAAAGTCATTGTTACAAGATTCCACAACGGCGATGATAAAAAAGGAATTAAAGTACGATGAAAAGGTTAATCAAGAATTTATTGAAAAGTACTGTCAAGAAGATGAATATTCATTAATTCCAATCCATCCGCTACAAGCAGAATGGCTATTACATCAATCTTATGTGCAAAATTGGATGAATCAAGGCGATCTTGAATATATCGGTCCAGTAGGTAAGTGTTATATGGCGACATCATCACTTAGGACGTTATATCATCCTCATTCCAAGTACATGCTTAAATTTTCATTCCCTGTAAAGGTGACGAATTCAATGCGTATTAATAAATTGAAGGAACTTGAGAGTGGTCCTGAAGGGAAGGAAATGTTAAATACTAAAATTGGTGAAGTGTTAGAAAAGTTTCCTGGGTTTGATTTTATATGTGATCCCGCCTTCATTACAATAAATTATGGTATGCAAGAGTCCGGATTTGAAGTAATTATTCGGGAGAATCCTTTTTATAGTGAAAATGCGAATGACGCAACGCTTATCGCTGGATTAGTACAAGATGCAATTCCGGGTGAAAGAACTCGTTTAGCAAATATTATCCATCGCTTAGCGGATTTAGAAGATAGAAGCTGTGAAGAGGTAAGTTTAGAGTGGTTTAGACGATATATGAATATCTCTTTAAAGCCAATGGTATGGATGTATTTACGTTATGGCGTGGCATTAGAAGCACATCAACAAAATAGTGTTGTTCAATTGAAAGATGGTTATCCAGTTAAGTTTTACTTCCGTGATAATCAAGGTTTTTATTTCTGCAATTCAATGAAGTCAGTGCTAGATAATGAACTAGCCGGTATTGGTGAACGCACTGGGAATTTATATGATGATTACATTGTAGATGAAAGATTTCGTTACTATTTAATTTTCAATCATATGTTTGGACTAATTAATGGTTTTGGTACAGCAGGATTAATAAAGGAGGAAATTCTTCTTTCGGAATTAAGGTCTGTACTTGAATCGTTCCTTCCATATAACCGCGAACCTTCTACATTTTTAAGTGAATTGTTGGAAGAAAATAAATTGGCATGTAAAGCAAATTTGCTAACGAGATTTTTCGACGTTGATGAACTGACAAATCCTTTAGAGCAAGCAATTTATGTACAAGTAGATAATCCACTCGTTAGAGAAGTGGCTGTTCGTTCATAAGTAGTGCTGAAATTTCACGTAATACAAATAATGGAATTTGATATTCCATATTATAGCGGAGGGATTTATGAAAGAAGAAGTTTATCATGCGAAAATATTGAAGGCACTCCAATCAAAAGAGTACATTTCAGTAAGAAGAAGAGTATTCCGGCAGCTAGTAGAATCGTTAATTTATGAAGAAATCATAACGCCGATTCGTATACAAAAGGGAGAGAAAATACTTTTTATTATACAAGGTCTTGATGAAAAGAATCAAGATGTAACATACCAGTGTTATGGACAAGAACGTATGACATTTGGGCGTATTTGTTTACATGCCTCATTAATAATGAGAGTTCAAGATGAGGAAGAAGAAATACAATCAGTTTCACAATTTTTACAGGAGATTTTTCGAATTGTTCAAGTTGATCGAACGAAATTGGATTCTTTTATTCAAGAATTAGAACAAACAATCTTTAAAGATACGATTGCACAATATGAGAGAAGTTGTGAAGAAGACTATCTTGCGAAATCTTATGATGAGCTTGAAAGTCATTTAATAGATGGACACCCGTATCATCCTAGTTATAAAGCACGCATCGGGTTTCAATATCGTGATAATTTTCAATATGGATTTGAATTTATGCAACCAATGAAAATTATATGGATTGCAGTTCATGAGAAATATACGACTGTAGGATATGAAAGTGAAGAGAGTTATAACTGTACCTTTAAAGAAGAAATTGGTGAAAAGAAAATCGAAGAGTATATAGATCGTATTCGAAAAATGGACTGTGATTCGAAGAAGTATATGTTTATACCTGTTCATCCTTGGCAGTGGGAGAACTTCATTATTCCGAATTATACTGACCATATACAGGATAAATATATTATTTATTTAGGGAAATCAGAAGATGATTATTGCGCGCAACAGTCGATGCGGACATTAAGAAATGTTACGAACCGAGCGAAACCATATGTAAAGTTATCAATGAATTTACTTAATACTTCAACTATCCGTACATTAAAACCACATTCGGTTGTGAGTGCACCTGCTATATCGAATTGGTTAAAAGATATAGTAGATCATGATCCGTATTTAAGGGATGAATCGCGTTTAATTTTGTTAAATGAATTTTCGAGTGTTACGTACGATGCGAATAAAAAAGCTACATATGGCTCATTAGGATGTATTTGGCGCGAAAGCGTTCACAAATATTTAAATAAGAAAGAAGAGGCAATCCCATTTAACGGTTTATATGCCAAGGGAAAAGATGGGACACCAATTATTGATTTGTGGTTAAAGAGATATGGAGTAGAAAGCTGGCTACAATTGCTTATTCGAAAGGCAATTATCCCAGTTGTACACCTCGTTGTAGAGCATGGAATCGCATTAGAATCACATGGACAAAACATGATTTTAGTTCATGAAGAAGGAATACCAGTCCGTATTGCACTAAAAGATTTTCATGAAGGACTGGAGTTTTATCGTCCATTTTTGAAAGAAATCGAAAAATGTCCTGACTTTACTAAAATGCATAAAACATATGCGAATGGTCAAATGAATGATTTCTTTGAAATGGACCGTATTGGATGTTTGCAAGAAATGGTTTTAGATGCGCTTTTCCTATTCAATCTAGGTGAACTGGCTTTCGTGTTGGCAGATGAGTATCAGTTGAAAGAGGAACAATTTTGGATCATTCTTGTTGAAGAAGTAGAAGATCATTTTGAAAGATTTTCACATTCGAAAGAACGTTTTGAAGCATTACAATTATATGCACCTACATTTCATGCAGAGCAATTAACGAAGCGGCGCTTATATATGGATGTGGAATCACTTGTTCATGAAGTTCCAAATCCGTTGTATAGAGCAAAGCAACTTACAATACAAAAATCAGTTGTTACAGGGGGAAATCATGCTAATCGTTAATAAACAAGAATTTAGCAAAAATGATTTTGAATTGAGATTACAAGGTTACGAGGGAGTGGAACACTTTCAAGAAGCAGAAGGAAATAGATTTGCACTTTGTCTGAAAGATCCATTCGATATTATTACGCTTGTGTTTTTCCTAAAAGAAAAAAGAGCATCTGTGCTACTTATTCATGAAGATACGCCAAAGGATACAGCTATTGAAATGGCAAAGCGTGCAAAGTGTACTGCACTTTTATACGGAGAAAGTAACGACTTTACAAAATTAGAAGTTCCAAATCTATTACAAGAAGAACCGTCTTTATTGCAATATAGTTCAGGCACAACAGGAGAACCAAAACTAATTCGTAGAGCATGGACGGAAATTGAAACGGAAATTGCTGCTTACAATAAAGCTTTAAAATGTGAAGAAGACGAAGTTCCAATTGTAATGGCTCCAGTTTCACATTCATACGGATTAATTTGTGGCACGTTATCAGCAATTACGAGAGGTAGCAAGCCTATAATCATCACAAATAAAAACCCTAAATTCGCATTAAATATAATTCGTAATACCGAAAAACATATCATATATGCAGTACCACTTATGTTACATATTATGGGGAGTTTTCCACAAGGGACGTTTCAGTTTCATAAAATTATGACATCAGGATCACCTTTGCCAGAAACGCTATTTTATAAGTTAAAGGGCATGACGAAATACATGATGCAGCAGTACGGCTGTTCTGAAGCCGGTTGCATTAGTATATGTCATGCTATGGAAACACATTTGGATTTAGGAAAACCACTTCCTCATGTAAGTATTAACATAGGTTCAAATGAAGATGAACCTGAAGAAATCGTAGTGAAAATTGCTGAAAAGGAGATTTATACGAAAGATTTAGGGTATAAATCTGAGCAAGGCCTTCATTTCATGGGGCGAATAGATGATGTTATTAATGTGTCCGGTCTGAAGGTCTTTCCTATAGAAGTGGAAGAAACGATGCTTCGATTAGAAGGTATTCAGGAGGCGATTGTATACCGCGGCAAGCATCCTGTGATGGGGGAGATTGTAAAAGCGAAAGTAGTCTCTCGTATTGAACCAGTACAAATAAGAGAATGGTGCATACAGCATTTACCGTTTTATAAAGTACCGCATGAAATTGAAAATGTAGCAGAGATTCCGAAAAATAAAACAGGGAAAGTAAGTCGTAAGTTATTAGAGATGGGAGAGATAACAACATGAGTCGTGAAATGTTAAAAGAAGCAGTTTTAAGCATTATGAGAGAAAAAATGGAACTGAAAAATGTAACGCATTTAGAAGAAACGATGCGTTTAAATCAAGATTTATATATAGATTCGGTAATGATGTTACAGCTTATAGTATACATAGAAATGGATTTAAAGCTATGCGTTCCAGAGGATGAGATAGACCCAAAGGCGTTTCTTACTGTAGGATCTTTGCTTGACTTTATGGAAGAGTTGCAGCCGTTACACGAAGTAAATGTGAATAACTAACCTTTTAGGAAAGTGGATGAGAGTATGACTTCAATTAAAGTTCACTGTTTAGTGAGTTGTTTTTGTGAAATTATAAAAAGGCGTAGCGATATAGATTTCCGGCCATTTTATTTCGGATTATGGGATGGAGATTTTGATATAACAGAAGGCGGGATTATTTCTTATCATTCCGAAAACATTAACCATGATAACTACTTACTCTGGTATGAAAAATTGTATGGTATTAAAGTGAACGAATGGTACGATCATTCAAAAGAAAAAAGTAGCAATGTAGAAAAATTTTTAGAATTAGTAGAAAATAAGCCTGAAAATCGTTACGTAATTGTAATGGTTGATATGTCTTTATTGCCTGAGAGAGAAAATAAGTTTCATCAAAAACCGTTTCCGCATTACTTAATGATATCGAAGACAGAGAAAGAAGAGGAATGGTTCATGCTTGATCCTGATTTTCGCTGGGAAGGGAATATGGAAAGAGAAAAAGTGCTCCATTCTGTTAAAGACAACCCATTTGGTGGAGGCTATTTCATTGATATAGAAGGAATTCAGGAGCCAACACAAGAGATGGTAGAAAGTTATTTCATGGAAACATTCAAAAAAGATGATAATGAACTAACAATGGAATTAAAAGAATTAATAATAAAAATGGTAAATGAAGAGGATGGGTATTCACTTTCCGGGCTCGTAACGGCAGTAAAGCAAATACCCGTATTGGCAATACGTAAATATAGCTATGAACATGCCTTTGCATACTTCCGTGAAACGTTACAATATTCGGAGCAAGAATTTGATTATTGGTGTGATCGAGTGGAAGACATTGTACAAGGGTTTACAAATGTACAGTACCGTGCTATTAAAATGGCAATGACAAATAATAAAGATATGTTATTACCGATTATTGAAAAACTTGATGAAATGAATACAATTGAACTGCAGATTAAGGATGAATTAGAGAGACAGTTTCTGTCATGGAAAGATATGAAAACAAATCAGTCTGTCTTAACTAATACAAGTTCATTGAATTTAAGGTAAGGGAGCTCAAACCAATGAAATATTCGCTATGTACAATTTCATTTCGCCATCAACTAATTTCATTTACTGATATTGTTCAATTTGCATATGAAAACGGTTTTGAAGGAATTGAGTTGTGGGGGACCCATGCACAAAATTTATATATGCAAGAGCGTGAAACGACAGAACGAGAAATAGATTATTTAAAGGATAAAAATTTAGAAATTACGATGATAAGTGATTACTTGGACATATCATTATTAGCAGATTTT
The DNA here is from genome assembly GCF_040838205.1 of Bacillus sp. S4. NCBI lineage: Bacteria > Bacillati > Bacillota > Bacilli > Caryophanales > Bacillaceae > Bacillus > Bacillus sp. S4. The sequence goes on along the minus strand of NZ_JBFPJI010000040.1, from coordinate 12,203 downwards.
CAAAAAACGATGGGAAAATGTGAACAGCTGGTAACACTAGCTAATTGGTTTAATACAAATAAAATTCGTACGTTTGCCGGGCAAAAAGGTAGTGAGGATTTCTCGGAACAAGAGAGAAAAGAGTATGTGAAGCGAATTCGCATGATTTGTGATCTATTTGCTCAGCACAATATGTATATACTATTAGAAACACATCCAAATACGTTAACGGATACTTTGCCGTCTACTTTGAAATTGTTAGAAGAAGTAAATCATCCATATTTGAAAATAAACCTCGATTTCCTTCATATATGGGAGTCTGGTGCAGACCCTATAGATAGTTTCCAGCGACTAAAGCCGTGGATACAACATTACCATTTTAAGAATATATCATCAGCGGAGTATTTACACGTGTTTGAACCAAATAATGTATATGCCGCTGCTGGAAGTCGTATAGGAATGGTTCCGTTATTTGAAGGTATAGTAAATTATGATGAAATCATCCGGGAAGTGAGAGATACTGATCATTTTGCTTCGCTTGAATGGTTTGGGCATAATGCGAAAGATATATTAAAAGAAGAAATGAGAGCATTAACAAGTAGAAAATTAGAAGTAGTAACCTCATAAGATGAAATGATGTAAGAGTCTTGTTTAAGAGACTCTTTTTTTATGGAATAAATAACCAAAAATTACCATGTATTCAATTTCGGATTTGGTACAATTTAATATATATAAGGAGGTGATCGGTAATGGCTAGAAATCGTAACGCTAATCAATTAGCATCACATGGAGCACAAGCAGCTCTAGATCAAATGAAATATGAAATTGCACAAGAGTTTGGTGTACAGCTTGGGGCTGATACTTCTTCACGTGCAAACGGTTCTGTAGGCGGTGAAATTACAAAGCGCCTTGTAGCGATGGCAGAACAACAGCTTGGTGGCGGATATACTCGCTAAATGTAGAAGGTTATAGGAGAAAGGAAGGATTCTTCCTTTCTTTTTTATTTTCAATTAATTGGTATGGATATATTGTGAACAGGATTCAAAGAATAGGAGTAATGCTATATTTTCCCCAATTTCTTTTGTTGTAAATGGAAAGTAGTAAAGATGAAATAGCCCTGGTGGAATGTAAACATAATTTCCAGCAGGGCTATTACATGGTAAGAAATATATGATGAAAGGTTCCGAAATCAACATGTTAAAAAAAGAAAACTGTTGTTTAATTGCACTTGCATCAGTTCCACTTGTTATGACGTTAGGTAATTCAATGCTTATTCCAATCCTGCCAACCATTGAAAAGAAATTACATATTTCATCTTTCCAGGTATCCATGATTATTACAATTTATTCTATCATTGCAATTATACTTATACCGATTGCTGGTTATTTATCAGATAGATGGGGACGAAAGATGGTAATGGTTCCAAGTTTATTAATTGCAGCTATTGGAGGAGCGATAACGGGCTGGGTATCATGGAAAGTTGATAACCCTTATGTTTGGATTCTTATCGGAAGAGCAATTCAAGGGATAGGTGCTGCTGGTGCTATGCCAGTTGTCATACCATGTGTAGGTGATTTATACAAAGATGAAAAACAGGTTAGTGCAGGTTTAGGAATCATTGAGACGTCAAATACATTTGGAAAAGTATTGAGTCCTATATTAGGATCAGCTCTTGCAGCTATTGTATGGTTCTTACCATTTTGGGCGATTCCAGTTTTATGTGTAATATCGATTGTTTTATTACTGGTACTAGTAAAGGCGAAGAAACAAGAAGAAGAAGTCCCACCACTTAAAGAATTTATTCAATCTATTATCTCTACGTTTCGAGAAAAGGGAAGATGGTTAATTGCCATTTTTATACTAGGTGCAATTATTATGCTTATTTTATTCGGAATACTTTTTTATCTGTCAACTATACTGGAGTCGAAGTACGATATTCATGGTATATGGAAAGGGTGTGTACTCGCTATTCCTTTACTTGTACTATCACTTAGCTCATATATGGCTGGTAAAAAAATTGGAGATAAACAAGATATTATGAAAAAGTGTATCTATATTGGATTTTTACTGGCTGCTGCATCTGTCTTCTTACCTTTATTTCTAAAAGGAATCTATTTGCTACTTCTTTGTCTCGTTATTATGGGGGGAGGAATTGGTATGGCGTTACCGTGTCTAGATGCTCTTATTACACAAGGGATTGAAAAAGAGCAGAGGGGGACAGTTACGTCATTTTATAGTTCAATGCGATTTATCGGTGTAGCAGCTGGACCACCCCTGTATTCTTTTTTTATGAAAGGGGCGGACCATGAAGTATTTTATTTAACAAGCATCTTCGCTGCTATTGGTGCGGTCATAGCAATTATTTGGATTAAACCAGCAAAAGATACAATGATGGTAAAACAGAAGCCGGAACCAACGTCATAATCCGAAAGAGAATTGCATGTTAATTACACAACATGCAATTCTCTTTAATTAGTTAGGAAAAATAACTTGTTTTAACATATAAAGTGCGACTCCCCATATGATTAGCCCTGAAAATTTATTTAATACTGTAATCGTTTTTCCTGTCGAGTCTAATCCTTTTAGAAATTTTCCAGCAAAAGCTAAACTAATAAACCAAATCCAAGAAACTATAATTGTTGCAAAAGTGAAAGCCCATTTCTCACTTCCTATGTACTGTATAGAGTTTGTTCCGATTACACCAATTGTATCTAAAATTGCGTGTGGATTTAGTAATGAAACCGATGCGGTGAAAATAATTTGATTTTTTAAAGGCATGCTTTTTTCTTGCTTTACATCATTTGAAGGATCGCTTCTCCAAATAACCCAGCCCATATACATAAGAAAGAAAAATCCAATCATATACAGAGTGGTTGTTAACCAAGAAAAAGTAAGGAGTACAAGGGATACACCTTGTACAGCAATTAATATTAATAATGTATCACATATAGATGCAGTCAAGACTACAGGAGCAGCTCGCCAAATATTTGGTTGACTCGCGCCTTGATTAAAGACGAAAACATTTTGGACACCTAATGGAATGATAAGACCAAATGCAAGGATGATACCGTGAATAATTGCTTCACTCATCATATTACCTCCTACTTAATGTGATTAGTTATGATAGTGTATATTGTATAGAAGAAATGAAAATTTGTATCCATCCATATGGTTGGATAGGTTACCAACCATAAAGTATGTGAGGTGATATAGTGGAAAGGCTCGTTTGGAAACCTAATATGTCTTCGCCTATTCCTTTATATAAACAAATAGAATCTTATATAAAAGAAAGAATTGTTAATGGGGAATGGACAGTTGGAACTAAATTACCTTCACAAAGAGATTTGGCGCATACGTTTGAAGTGAATCGAAGTACAATTGTAATGGCTTTCGATGAATTAGTAGCAAAAGGGTATATTGAGGGGAATGGCCGGAAGGGAACAATTGTTATAAATAATAGTGAGAGTACTTCTACATATGCCCCGCCTCCAAACTGGCAGTCTTATGTAGAAACAGGACTTCATTATCCGAATCTTCCTGCTGTACAAGAGATTAATCAAGCTGAATTTACTCCCAATGTAATTCGATTAGGAACAGGTGAACTTTCACCGAGTCTCTTGCCTGAGAAAAAGATGAAGGGTATTATTAGTAAAATTTTACAATCAAATGTTACACTTGGGTATGAGGAACCGAAAGGAAATCTCCATTTAAGAAAAAAAATTGCGGAATATTTAAAAGGGCATGGGGTATATGTATCTCCTGACTCTATTTTAATTGTTTCGGGGGCAATTCAAGCACTGCAACTTATTTCTATGGGTCTTCTTCCGAAAGGAGCGTCAATTTTATTAGAAAAACCATCATATTTATATTCGCTTAATGTATTTCAATCAGCAGGAATGCGCTTGATTGGAATACCAATGAATGAGAATGGTATAAATACTTCATATATTACAAAATATAAGAAACAATTTAACGCATCTATTTTATATACAATCCCATCTTTTCATAATCCGACCAATTTTAGTATGAACGCTAAGAAGAGGGAAGAAGTGATGGAGATATGTAATGAAATTGGATTGCCTATTATTGAGGACGCGGTATATCAAGATTTATGGTTCGATGCACCAGTTTCAAAGCCTTTAAAGGCATATGATAAAAATGGTATCGTGCTACATATTGGAAGTATGTCCAAAGTCATTAGTCCTGGTTTAAGAATTGGATGGGTTGTTGGATCAGAATCCGTTATTCAAAGATTAGCAGATATAAAAATGCAAACTGATTATGGTTCAAGTTCTATATCCCAGCAAATTGCAGCGGAGTGGTTTGAAAATGGATTGTATGATGAACATTTACAGTTTGTAAGAAGTGAATTGAAAAAACGTAGAGATTTTATGATAAGTATGTTAGAAAAGTATTGTAGTGGCATTGCAACTTGGCATGAGCCAGTAGGAAGCTTTTACATTTGGCTACATATAAATCTACCAATTTCGAATCGTAGTTTATTTGACAAAGCTTTGCAAGAAAAGGTGTTATTAAACCCAGGCACTTTGTATGATAGAAGTGCTAACCAATTTTTACGTCTTTCTTATTCCTATGCAACTATAGAAGAAATTGAAGTTGGAATAAAAAAGATCGCGCAATTAATTAAAGGGTAAAAGGAGAAAACCATGAAACAATATGTGATTTGCCAAATGATTGATGGAGATAAATATTTAGCTGCTTATGCGGAAACAAAACAGGATGCAATTGAAAAAGCAGAATTATTAGGGTTAAGAACTGGAAATCGTTACATAGTAATTACCGCAGAAGAAGCAGAAGGGTTAACTTATCCTTAAATAATGGGAGATTACATAAGAAGTAAATAAGCCTAATAATGTACTATATTATTAGGCTTATTTACTATTAAAGTGTGATAGGGAAAATAATATAATTATGAGTCAAGTTGACGGAAATACCGATTTGTTTTTCGATCCTGATTTCCGTCTCTATATTCATCAACATATTGCCTGAAGTTCCAAGATTGTAAAAACTTATTAGCGGCATTATAACCAGAGTTATAGAGCCATTCTTTCTCTTCTTTAGTTAATTGAAAATTAGTACTTGTAATGGTTCCTGTTGGAATTGTAATAGTTCTAGCCTTCGATTCTTTATCTAAATGACGTAAATCATGAGCTTGCATCATCGTTTTAAATAGTCCTTTGAACATGGAAATAGGTTCTTCATAGTGGGCGGGATCAGCTTGAATCTCATCTTTTACAAAATGAAATCCAAAGGTAGGCCAGCGAGGAGAAGTCGGTGAATCGAAAATCCAAATTGGATAATTACTTAAAATACCGCCGTCAACCATATAACAAGGTTGTTTCCATTTTGGTGTTCTCCATTTCACTGGTTCGAAGAAGAAAGGAATGGTTCCACTCATTCTTACTGCTTTAGCGATAGAGAAGCGATAATTTAAAAATCCGTAGTTTGGCAAGTCATCGGGAAAAATAACCATTTTACCATTGCTTATATCTGAAGCGATAATTTTGAGTTTATTCAAATCGGGTAAGTCTGTAAACAAATGAATTCCTTTTTTTCTAAGCAGGTCTTCTAGCCATTCTTCGAGAAATACATTTGAATAAATACCTAGAGTAGACCAAGCGCTTAATCCTTTACCAATAAAGGGGATTCTATCAAGAAAAGTTTTTTTAGTGAATTTTTCATAATCAATGTCTGTTACAATAGTTTTTAATTCGGAACAAGAATATCCTGCTGCTAGAAGAGCTGCAATAATAGCGCCGGCTGATGTTCCAGCTAAACGTTCCCATTCATAACCTTTTTCGGCTAACGCGCAAATTGCCCCTACATGAGCAATTCCGCGTACACCGCCTCCCTCGAAAACACCATCAATCTTCATTAAACATACTTCCTTTCAGATGGGAAATTTGAAAATGGCAAAAAAGCACGTATTGTACGCGCTTTTTTACAATAGTTTTTAAGTTTACTAGCAGCCTACAAAGCCGCCCCAACAGCTAGCTCCAATGATGATTAGAAGGATAAATAAAACGATTAATAAAGCGAAACCTCCATAACCGCAACCACCACCGCAACTACCGCCGTAACCACCGCCGTAACCACCGCCGTAACCACCGCAACTATATCCGTAACCCATGTGGAATTCCTCCTTATATTAAAAGTGAAAATGAACGAGGGAAAGTATACTGTAAGAAATTATGAGATATCATGTTTGTAGGAACAATGTATACTATGCTCTTTTAAACTTGTTCGCGTACGAGGGAAGAGCCCGTTTTTTCTTGAGCTTGTTGAATTTACAATGAATGAAGTATAATCTTTGTGCTATGATACAAATAAGTATGTAAATGTAAGGAGAATTTATGGAACAGAAAATTGAAGTATTAATTGATAAATATGAACTAACACATTTGAAACAGGAGCTTGTAAATACTATATTTCCTTGTATAAAAGTTGTGCCAAAGGTGCAGGAGACAATCGGAAAAGGTAGTTCAAAAATGGGCGGAGTTCCTGATTTGCCAAATACATTTGAATATCCAACATACAAAGAGAATCCGTTACGTTTTATCGCACAATTTAATTTAAGTGATTTACAAAACGTTGGTATGGATCACAATCTTCCTAAGACAGGGATGTTATATTTCTTTAGTATTGAAAATTACTTTGAAGAAGATGTAAATCCAAACGAAGCGGGACGTGTGCTTTATTATGATATCCCTGTAGAGCAATTACGTAGAGCAGATGAAGTTCAGGGGGAATTTAATCAATGTGCAATTTCATTTGAACTGACGTATAAATTACCTGAGCTTTTCATTGAAGATGAGGCGGATTCAGATCGTTTCTTGCAATTACTTGAAGAGCTAATCCCAGACAACTATGATAATCATCAAATGTTTGGAGAACCATTCTCTGTACAAGATGAGGTATTGTATGAGACTGGACAATATATGGGAATAGATCCACAGCATATGACGCTCTTATTCCAAATTGATTCAGATACTAAAAATTGTAATATGATGTGGGGAGATTTAGGAATGCTTTATTTCTGTATTGGAAATGAAGACTTGAAAAATCGCCAGTTTGAAAATACATGCTGTGTATTACAAACGTGTTAATGAAGAAGGTTGTTCTTGTAAAAAGAACAACCTTTTTACAATGTTAAATATGCATAATCTCATATGACCTATTTTGAAAAGTATTGTATACTCTGAAACTATACGATACTTTTTCGTATAGTTATAGAATGTAAGGAGTGACAAGATGAGAAAGCCAAATAAGTATGTGACAGTTGCCCTGCTTTGTTCAACAATTGTAATGGGTGGCTTACACGCGTCGTCTGTATCTTACGCATCTACGAAATCGACTGTAGTTACTACACAATCAGATGCTAAATTATTAAATGATTTTCGAAAAGAATTAAAAAAACATATTGATAATCGAGATGAAAATATTACAATCGCATATAAAACAAAAGATAGAAATGCTAGAGATGTTATGGACCAATTATACAAAGAATATAATAAAATTGTAGATGCTGATGAGTATGTAAAATATAATGTAGCGTCTACTAAATATTCTATAAAAGGGATGCCTGGGAATTATACATTTACATTACAAGTGAAGTATCGTGAATCAAAAGAGCAAACACAGTATGTAAAGTCTCAGGCGAAAGCAATTGTAAATTCTATCATTAAACAAGGCATGGATGAACATGAAAAAGTGAAAGCTATTCATGATTATGTTGTGAAACAAGTATCATATGATACGTCTTATCAAGCATATACAGCGTATGAAGCGTTAGCGAATCGTTCTGCCGTTTGCCAAGGATATACATTGTTAACATATCAATTACTAAAAGAAGCAGGTATTCAAAATCATATTGTAACAGGTACAGGGAATGGACAAGCTCATGCATGGAATTTAGTGAACATTGATAACAAGTGGTACCACCTTGATACTACATTCGATGATCCGGTGCCAGATAAAGCTGGGCGCGTAACATATTCATATTTTAATATGTCTGATGACCAATTAAGCAAAGACCATGAATGGGATCGTAGTAAATATCCAGCGGCAACTACAAGTTACTTCAACGAATTAACAAGCAAAATAAAAGCCGGTAGTTCAAAAACTGCTGTATATGAACAAATGTTAAAAGAAACAAATTTAAAGTATTTATCTGCACAATATGGAGCGGAAAATTACAATGAGTTTAAGAAAAAATTACAGCAACAATTTGCTTCCAAGCCAGAAAAAGTAGAAGTACGATATAAGCAGTCAATGGATGGAACGATGCAAGATATAAAGAAAGTATTAAATGAAATAACTTGGCCAAAAGGTGCAAAGCGTGTATCTTATCAAGTTGCGCCATATAGTGCAATGACAGGTTATTCATTAGCGACAATTACATTTACGTATTAATGAAAAAGAGCATCTTTAAAAGGTGCTCTTTTTGCGTTTGATTTATAATTTTATTGACTATTTAGAATTGAGTGATAAAATGATCAGGAATAGAGGATGTGATAGCTGAATGAATTTGTTCGAAAATAATATATTTGCATTGATATATTTTTGTCTAGTAATCGGACTTATCGCTTTGTTTTTTGTATCATTTACTCTGTTCATTAAAAGATTATTGCAAAACAACATTATGAAAAAACAACACGTGATCAATATGAATCAGAAGTTAGATCGGATTATTGAATTGCTTGAAAAAGATAAAAAAGAATGATGGAAGATGGATAAAAAGGAGAAGCAGATGGCGAATTATATAAAGGAATTACGTGAAAAAATAGGGCATGATTATGTTATTTTGAATTTTGCAGGTGGTTGTGTATTTAATGAATTTGGTGAAGTGCTTCTGCAAAAAAGAGGAGACTTTAATGCTTGGGGATTTCCGGGCGGTGCAATGGAAATTGGGGAGTCTGCTGCAGAAACTGCGATCCGAGAAATTAAAGAAGAAACAGGATATGATGTGGAAATTGATGAGCTCATTGGTGTGTATACGAAATATTTTCAAACATATCCGAATGGAGATCAGGCACAGGCAATTGTAATATTCTTTAGGTTTTCAATCGTTGGAGGGAACAAAAAAATAGACGGTGATGAAACATTAGATCTGAAGTTTTTCCCGTTAGACAAAATGCCGCCATTGTTTAATAAACAACATGAAGATTGTTTGCAGGATTTATTAGAGAAAAGAGTAGGGGTATTTCGTTAATATATAGAAAAAGAAGCTAATTTCCATTTAGCTTCTTTTTCTATATAATTTAATTCCACCAATCATCAAACATAGATGCTGGGACTTGTCTTTTATGTTCACTCACTTTGTAACGCTTCTCGATCTTTTCAGCAACGTCAGCTGGAACGGATTTACCTTCTAAATAGTCATCTAATTGATCGTAAGTAATACCTAATTCTGTTTCATCAGCTTGACCTGGTTTTTCATCTAATAAATCAGCTGTTGGCATTTTTAAGTAAAGTCGCTCGTCTGCACCTAACTCTTGTAATAAAGCACGTCCTTGGCGCTTCGTTAAACCTGTTAATGGTAATAAATCTGCACCGCCATCTCCGAATTTTGTAAAGAATCCTGTTACAGCTTCAGCCGCGTGATCAGTTCCGATAACAAGTAATCCTTGTTGTCCGCCGATTGCATATTGTGTAACCATGCGAATACGTGCTTTTACGTTTCCTTTATTGAAATCTGTTAATGATTCACCTAATAAGTTTTCATATTGATTTGAGAAGGAATCAACAGTTGAAGCGATATCAAAAGCAACAGATTGATCAGCTTGAATAAATTGTAATGCTAATTGTGCATCATCTTCATCTTTTTGTACTTTGTACGGAAGACGTACGGAGATAAATGTTGCGTTACCACCTTCATTACGAACTTCTTCAACTGCAAGCTGCGCTAAACGTCCTGCAAGTGTAGAGTCTTGTCCGCCGCTAATTCCAAGTACAAATCCTTTAGCACCTGTTTTTCTTACATAATCCTTTAAGAAATCAATTCGTTTACGAATTTCTACTTTCGGATCAATTACAGGTTGAACATGTAATGCTTTCATAATTTGTTCTTGTAATGTCATTATGTTTTCCTCCTATTCATATTAAAGCGGTAAATAAGTTTATATGTATATTGGAACATACTTCTATCCTTTATTATTTCGCAAAACTAACGAATATACAATAGAATGCGTGTATGAATGAAGTTATTATAAATAAATTGTTTTGTATAAGCAATTTTTTTAAACCTTTCAATAATGTAAGGTTTTTGTCATTTGAATCGATGGAAGGTATTTCCGTACTTTACTAATATAAAAGCATAGTTAGTAGAAGGGCGGAGAAGTAGTATGAACATTAGAGAACTCGCATTTCGAAATGTAACGCGAAATAGACGAACATACTCAGCTTATTTTTTGAGTAGTGCATTTGCCATTATGGCCTTTTTTGTGTATTCATTTTTTGCGTTCCATCCGGCATTAAGTGCTGGACAATTAGGACAGTACGTATTCGTAAGTATGTCTTTTGCACAGTCTATTATTTACTTGTTTACATTTTTCTTCATTTTATATTCTATGGGAATGTTTTTAAAAACGAGAAAACGTGAGCTAGGGATATTAATGATGCTTGGAATGACGAAATATCAATTAAAGCGTCTTATCTTCTTTGAAAATATCATGATTGGAATAGGGGCAATTATTTTCGGGATTCTTTCAGGTATGCTGTTTTCAGGAGTACTAATTTTTGTAGCCCCAATGATATTAAAACTAGATATTTCCTTATCCTATTACATACCGATGAAAGCGATAGTTGTAACGAGTATTATGTTTTTCATATTATTTATTATCATTTCCTTATTTAGTGCCGGAATGGTTCGTAAAAATAAAATTATGAAATTGTTTAGAGGATCAGCAGAGGCGAAGCCAGAACCGAAAGCATCAATTATTTCTTCTATATTAGCAGTAGTATTGCTTAGTGCTGGTTATGCAGGCGCTCTTATGTCACATGGTGCAATGGTATTTATTATGATGATTCCTGTTACAACGGTAGTCACTATCGGTACGTATTTGCTGTACAAGCAGTTGAGTGTCTTTATTATTCGATTATGTAAAAAAAGTAAACGTTTCTATTGGACACAGACAAATATTATTACTTTGTCAGATTTAGCATACCGTATGAGAGATAATGCAAGGATGTTCTTTATTGTAACAATTATTTCAACAGTAGCATTTTCAGCAATAGGTACATTGGTTGGGTTTGCTTCGATGACGAAAGAAATTATGGACAGACCAATTGCGTTTCACTATCATTCTAAGCAAGGTAATAGCAATGAGTCACAGCATCTGAAGATTATTGACGAAGGATTAAAGAAACATAATATAGCAGCTTCAAAAATAAATATTTCATCGAAGACAACGGAGGAGCAGTCGTTAAGAAACGCCAGTTTTATAAAAGAATCAGATTATAAGGAGTATGCGAAGTTAACGGGGGAACCGTTCAATACTTTATCAGACAAAGAAGCCTTATTTCTATCAGTAGAAATACCAGGGCCACCGATAAAGGAAAGAAAAGAAATTTCTTTCCAAAATGCCAATGAGCCCTTAAATGTGAAAAAAGTTAATGATTCTTCACTAAGTAAAATACTTATGGGTAATGTGTATGTAATCTCTAAAAATCAATATGATTCATTACAAGATGGATTTAAAGAAGAAAAAGATTATATGTATAAAACAAAAGGAACGAAAGATGAAATTGAGGTTGGTAAAGAGCTTACGAATCAGATTAAGCCTTATCAAGAACATGCAACGTTTAGTGCAGAAGAGTACGATCAAAATCAAAGTTTACAAATCGCAGGACCCATTTTATTTGTAGGTTTCTTTATTGGTATTGTATTTTTCGTTTGTGCAGGAAGCTTCCTTTACTTCCGCTTATTTTCTGATTTGGAGGACGATACTCGTTTATTTGAAATGATTCGAAAAGTTGGATTGACGAGAGGCGAATTATCGAAAGTAGTCACAATCCGCTTAGCGCTTTTATTCTTCGTTCCAGTTGGAGTTGCAACATTACACGGGGCAGTAGCATTAACTGCGTTAGGACAGATGTTTGAGTACTCACTGTTTAAAGAAAATACAATTGTATTAAGTATTTTTGTAAGTATTCAAGTTGTATACTTCTTAATTATACGATCTCGTTATTTAAAACAATTGAAA
>NZ_JBFPJI010000450.1:0-2133 GCF_040838205.1 Bacillus sp. S4 | reverse complement strand
ATATTGAACAAATCCATCTTTCTTCTCTAATACCTCAAACGATAAAAATGCACTTCGTTGCTATAAAAGGCAAAAATTTTTCGTTTTGTGGGTTATCTATTTTCTTAGCTTGATAACGATGTGGTGGTACCCCTTGTTTAAAAATACTTAGTTACGCCCAAATAACATAACAAAAAGATTAGGAAATCACTCCTAATCTTTTTTGTTTATTACTATTCCATTGCCCCAGCAACATCATAATCATTTAAATCTAATTCAATCGGTTGCCCTAACGCAAGTTTAGCAAGTTGAGATCCTAAGTATGGACCTGCTGTTAATCCTGAAGCACCTAATCCGTTCGCAATGAGTATGCCTTCAAAATTAGGTAGTGGTCCAATAACAGGTAAGAACCCTGGTGTAAACGGTCTAAAGCCAACTCTTGTTTCAACCATTGTACCATCTTCTAAACCAGGCGCTACTGTTAACGCTTTATGGAATACTTCATGTAAACCACCAGCTGTTACACGGTGATCGAAACCAGTATCATTCTCATGCGTTGCACCAATTACGACATGGCCATTGTCAAATGTTAAAATATATTGATCGTTCGGCGGCATAACAACTGGCATATTTTCTGTTGCTGTATTTTCCATTTGTAAATGAACAATTTGTCCTTTTTGGAACGTAACTAAGAAATTAATTCCTAATGGGTTCAAGATTTCGTTCGCCCATGCGCCTGCAGTTACCATTACCTTTTCCGCTACAATTGTTTCGTCGTTTACTTTAACTCCCGTAATATGATTCCCTTCACGGACTAATACTGCATCACCTTTTATGAAAGTTGCACCATGTTTTTTCGCAGCGCTTATTAATGCGTTGCGTAATAATCTTCCATTTACTCGTGCAGCGCCACTAATATGAACAGAACTATATTCTTCCGATAATGCTGGGAATAATTTTTTCGTTTCTTCAGCTGATAAGCGAGTGATTTCACCAATCTCCGGTGCATCTTCACGGCGTTTATACGCTCTCTCTTCCATTTGATCTAGTTTTTTCTCATCAGTATGTAAACTAATTGCACCTACACGGTTGTAACCTGTATCCGTTTCACCGTCTTCTTCTAATTGCTGAATTAACGAAGAATAGTAACGTGCACCGCCTTTAACGATTTTATACCATGCTTTATTACGACGTTGCGACAGCCAAGGACAGACAATACCTGCTGCTGCGTCAGTTGCTTGACCTAACTCTTGACGATCTACAATAGTAACCTTCGCACCAGCCTTAGCAAGATGATAAGCAGTAGATGCTCCTAAAATTCCAGCTCCAACTACAATATACGATTTCATTTCAAACACCTTTTCTCTTTTGCTAATTATTTAAATATAAGAACATACTTTAGTATAATGGAAGGAATCCTTTTTTCAATGTGTTCAACGTAATTAATTGTTGCATCATTGTGACGTTCCTAATCGTTATTTTTTCTTCTTACGGAATAATTCAATTGTTTTATAGCCTTGTGAAAGGATTTCAATCATTTTCTCAAGACGTTTTTCACGTGTTTTTTCTTGTTTTACAGAAAATAAATTACGTGCCCAATCTTTTTGATATCCAGGAGTTAAACTTTGATAAAATTTAAGTTCAGTGGGATGATTAGCCAATAATGCTTCCACATCTTGAATTCGATCAGCATAATCAGCAACACATTGACTTGCAGCAGGCGTTTTCTTTGCTTTTTTCTTTTCACGTTTTAAACCAACAACAGTGAAAACGTCATCCATACTTACCATTCGCGCAAATTTAATATCACTATTTCCTACATATCCATCTTCTCCAACATTTAACGCTGGAAACATTTCATCACGATGAATAAAAGTACTGTAACGAGCATTACCTTTTTTCGGATAAGCAAAAAAGACATAACCTTTCTCAAGTAACAACTCTTCATTTTTAATAATGAAATTTGTATGCTCTACCATCTCATCAAGCGTTTCTACAAAAATAAAAACAGCATCATGCTCTTTAGAAAATGTAGTTGGTTTATCTCCAAACACTTCATAATCGTTCGGTTCGTTAATAACCACCATATTCGTATACTTATTAAGTTTCAATTTATCGATAACTGACATAATAATCTTCCTCTACATTCAATAT
>NZ_JBFPJI010000449.1:0-2155 GCF_040838205.1 Bacillus sp. S4 | reverse complement strand
ATATACAAATGAGTGCTAAATATTATTTTGAAAACAGAAAATTCAGAACTTAAAATGAAGACCAACCCTTACCTGTACGCTTAAATACCCCTCTCTGATTTAAGATAACAACAAATTGAATATTTTTTTAACATAATATCAGCTCCCCTCAATTGCTGACATTGTGTAAACTTCGACGGAACTCCCGTTATTCTCCTTCCTATTATCCTACTTTATATTGCATATTTTCAAACAAAATTCGACATTTTACTTCGCCACATTTATTGTAATTATTACTTAACAAATAGTATCACCTGTTTAGAACAATAAAAAAAGAACCGATTAACCATATTAATCAGTTCGGCACGACGCTCTTTTATCGGGATTACCTTATCCAACGCATCACTAAAATTAATAGAAATACTCATAATGCAAATCCATAATTCGTCCCACAGCCTATTGCACCAAATCCTCCATAACTTCATTCCCAATAACTATTGGGATATCCCCATCCCTAGGGTTCCACTCCTTCCATAAAAGTCAAACTACCTTTCCTTTATAATTTATGTAGGACAATTATCGATTTGTATGTGTGTTTGCCTATAAATAAAAAAATCCCTATTTTAACTTTTCCTTCTAGAAAGGTAAGTTTTTTGCATAACCTCTTTCTAGCTTCGCATATATTTGTAATGATGATAAAGGAGGAATGTTCATGACTCAATCCGAAATTGAAAAGTATGGACAAGAAGCTGCACGTTACGAACAGCTCGCTCGTTACTATCAATATAGCAATCCTAAAAGATATGTAGAACTCTATATGAAATACCATGATGCAATTACAAAACTTGTACAAGCATATGAAAAGAGAGATTCACAAGAAGCAACTTTACCGTCACATATGAGAATTTTTCACACAGCTCCCCATACACCAGCAGTTGATATTATAATAAACGGACAAAAGGTTATTAAAAATATTTCTTTTAAACAATTCAGTCCTTATTTATCATTAGTACAAGGTAAATACCGTATTGATATTGTCCCTGTCGGAAACGAAACTCCAATATTCTCAGCATTAGTACCAATAATGGGGAATCACGCTTATACCCTTGCAGCGGTCAATAGCGATAATCATCTCCAATTACAACCTATTCTTGATAATACTCATTTACCATCTGGTCAAGCAAAAATACGGTTTGCACATTTTTCACCAGACACTCCAGTAGTAAATGTAAATTTAAAAGATGGGGATCATTTATTTGAAAATGTACTCTTTAAACAAATAACAGATTTTTTACAAGTTAGCCCTGGTACAGCAGATATTGAAGTTTCACTTGCGGATACAAAAAAAGTACTATTAACCATTCCGAAATTCAACGTTGAACCAAATACAATTTACACAATTTCAATGGTAGGTTATTCAACTGAGGATCCAAAATTAGAGACCGTTATACTTACAAATTAAAACAGTCTACACCATTCGTATGGTGTAGACTGTTTACTTGTGAAACGTAATTTGAAATTCTGTCCAATCGTTATTCGAACGACACAATATGGATCCATTATGTTTTTCTACAATTTGTTTACATACAAATAATCCGATACCAGTTCCTAGCTTTTTAGTAGTTACAAATGGCTCAAAAATAGTCTCTACATTTTCTGCTGGAATCATAGGTCCATTATTTTTTATAACAATGCGCACAGCCTGATCCTCTTCAAATACATCAATGATAATTTTCCGCTCTTCTTTCACCGATTCAAGAGCATCAATCGAATTCATTAAAATATTTAAAACTACTTGCCTCACTTCACTCCGGTAACCAACGAGTGGAATAGGATACGGCAAATTCTTTTCAATCAAAACATTTGCATTAACTAAACTTGGATATAAGAATTGTATAGTATCTTGAAATAAGTCATTTAGCCAAAAACGTTCCGATTCATTCCACATTTCTTTTTTCGATACAAGTAAAAATTGCGAAATCCTAAAATTCAATTGATCTAATTCATGTGAAATAATATCTAAATACGATAGGTTAGGATGGTCTGTCTTCAATAGCTTGACAAATCCCATAATCGAAGTTAACGGATTACGAAATTCATGCACAAAACTAGCCGACATTTGCCCTAGAATCGTAAGCCTTTCTTTATGTGTTTCATTTATATATTGCTGTTTTTC
>NZ_JBFPJI010000448.1:0-2170 GCF_040838205.1 Bacillus sp. S4 | reverse complement strand
ATACTATTTTATTAGAGTTTTGATGTTTAAAGTGGTAATAAAGTAAAAAGCCGCAAACAGTAGAAATAATCCATATAGCTAGACCGTAAGGAGTCGAGATCTTCTTCCAATCGAAGATCCAAAAGTAAAAAATGCCTATGTGACAAGTTAATAGTAGAAATGTAAATGGAATCATTAACTTTTTATTTAAAATCATTTGTTTCACCTCTTTTATGTAAATATTACCAGAAGGGTGTGGAGCTGAAAATATAATATGGAAGTGAATAAGGTTTTCACTTAAAGAAACTACAAGATGAGTAAGATATATCCCTAAATCAATTTCCATTTGTATGGGAATTTAAATGGAAAAAGAACCATATAAAATTATGAAGGGGGGAAAGTTATAAAATGCAGAGAATGAACAATTATTTTCGTGCTCGTGCGAGTATGGTATACATGATGACTAATAATGAAGTAATGAATCACATTGTTGCTTTTCACATGGATACGAATGGAATGCTCACCTTTTTAGGTTCTTATCGAACTTACGGAAGAGGTACTGGTATAAAGGAAGTTTCTACAGAAACGGCAAACGATGGTATAGATCCTCTAGCATCACAAGGTTCTCTGACTTTGTCCCGTGATGGTCGTTTCCTATTTGCAGTTAACGCAGGCAGTCATAGTATCAGTAGTTTTATCATAGCAGATAACGGGGTGCCGATTTTCGTGGATGTAAAGCCATCAGGAGGTGCTCAGCCCAATAGCATTGGTGTGTATGATAATCTTCTCTACGTGTCCAATGTAGGTAATGCTGCAAACAATTTTGCATCAAATATTACTGGATTTCACATAGATGATAAGGGAAACCTTACACATATTCCAGGATCCACTCATGCTCTCAGTACCTTTAATGCTCAGCCCGCGCAAGTTCTCTTCACCCCGGATGGTAGTAAAATCGTTGTCTCCGAGCTTACATCAAACCATCTCAGTGTCTTCCATGTAAATAAAGATGGTATGGTTACAGGACCAATTGTTAATGATTCTTACGGTAAAGGCCCATTGGGTGCTTACTTTCTATCGACCGGAATTCTCTTAGTTACAGAAGCAGTTTCAAATGCGTTGTCATCTTATTCATTGAGCAATGACGGTACTCTTCATGTAATCAGCGGCTCTGTACAAAACGGATATAAAACTGCTTGTTGGGTTATAACAACGAAGGATGAACGTTTTGCCTATACTACGAACACTTTAAGTGGCACCATATCCACCTATCAGATCGCCCCCAATGGAGTACTGTCAGTAGTAAGGCATATTACTAGTACACCGCCGGGGACAGCACCAGGTCTTCCGATGGATGTTGGAGTGAGTAAAGATGGACGAAATTTTTACACCCTTAACGGAAATCAGGGGACAGTGTCAGCATTTAATATTCAAAGTGATGGTAGTCTAGTAAGGTTGCAGGTTGTTGCTTCATCCAATTTTCCTTACTTTGGGTCGCAAGGCTTAGCTGTTCTTTAACTCTATTGGGTCCACTATAATCGTGTGAAATTGAAAAATATATGACGGTGTATGAATAGTAGACATGTAGATGAATTAGGAACCTTTGATTAAACAGCAATTGTCCACCTTACTTACGTAAAACGGAAAAACCCCCTATAGAAAATTGATAGGGGGTAGGGAAAATGTTTAAGAGAAAGACTGATTTTGCGCAGGTTTTATAAATTGCTCTGGGTTTTCAACAAGCCCGCATACAGCACATTGGACGCGATAAGTAGGTCCTTGATAAGCCATATGAAAAGCATTCATCGTTTCGTTTGTGTATTCTTCTTCTACTTGACCAGTTTGTGGATTTAATTTCACTGGTTTTACTTGTTGCTCAAGAATATTAAAGCGAGTTCGGTTCGTTTTACAGCTTGGACATAGCATTGGTTCCATATGTATACACCTCCATTTGTAGCATTTCTTAAGCGGTATGATTTTATGCACATAGTTTTATGATCACGTAGAAAAAACTTTCTCAACATAAATAGGTGCATATTATATTTAAAATTCAGAAAAAATAAAATATAATAAATGTAAGAACTGGTTATGTCCAAACCAAATCTCCTGTTTTATGCCAATAAGCTGGGGGCCGAGAAATCGGCCTCATTTTTTTGTGCTCATCTCTATAAGGTACAAGGTTTTTAAAAAC
>NZ_JBFPJI010000447.1:0-2191 GCF_040838205.1 Bacillus sp. S4 | reverse complement strand
CAATTATACTTACAAAGATAAGAAACAAAGTCTCAACATTATTTTCAATTAAGTTCCCTATACCGTTCATTTCATCTGTCCCCCTTTTCTTTATGTAATATTGACTTTAATAATACAATCTATTAAGCAATTCCGTAAATGTGTTACAAATTGGCTCAATTGCACTCTCATTTTGTTCTTCATGATTATAAAATATAACTGTTGGTTCATTCTTGTTCTGTCGATAATCAAAACAAATTAAATTTCCAAAAGGATCTCTACCAAAGGGAATCAATTTTTGTATGGCAAATTCAGAAAACATCTTTATATTTAAGTCTTCATCAGTTAAACTAATCAAATCATTGAAGACCGCCTCAATTCTTCCACTATCACAATCAAACGTATTTGGTTCTGGGTAACCTCCATCATTTTCCATTACACATTTTTTATAATCATCGGGAAGGGAAAATCCGAATAAACTTTCTACTTCAACTATTTTATCTTCAGCTAAAGAACCTCCTGAAAAAAGCCACTTTTTTACTCCCATAAATTCATCTCCTAAATCTTTTTTAATTCTCTATTTTTGATTAGCTATACAGCCTATTAATCTCTTTATTTTTAGTCTTATCCCTTTTACAATCTTTGTTATCTCTTATCCATCTTACGTTTTATGTATGCAGCAATTTCTGTTTGTCCGAATTCTTCAGCATATTCATAAGCATTCATATTCGTGAAGTTTTCTCCAGTGTATCTAATTGAAATATCTATTCCTTTTTCAACTAGAAACTCAACTACTTCTTTATGTCCGTCATAAATTGCTCCAAATAGTGGATTTCTTTTTGCTAAACTTACATCCAATTCGGCACCAGACTCTACTAAATATTTTACTATCTCCAAATGTCCCGCTCCTGCGGCCAAATTTAATGCAGAAGCATCAAATGTACCACCTTTTGTATTAATGCCGATTCCTTTATGAATCAAATATTCTACTATTCCAAAATGTCCTTTCTTTGCTGCAACATGTAACCACGTACCAAATGGTGTCATTAAATGTAAAAATTCTGGATTATCACCTATTACACGTTTTACTTCATTAATATCACCAAGCTTAATAGCATTTCTTATAGTTTTATTTATACGTTTATCCTCCATAACATCACCTCCTATATTTCTATTATCTTGTCTAGCTATGTCACTTAAATTTGCAAGAACACCAACTATTCAGCGGAATACCTATAATCAACCTTTACATTTTTTAATCCTTCTATTACATTATTTATTCTTCTCGATAAATCTTTTATTTCCTCTACTGTCAATTCACCTTCTGCCTCTTGAGGGTTAAACATACTTAGCCTCTTTGTTATACCTTCAATACTCCCAACAAAAACCATATGATGATCGACTGTTATTTCTCCTATGGCAGTATCAACTATAACATCTTCAATCTTTCCTAAATTATCAAATTCATCCGCTAGTTTTGCTATAGCATACCTATATCCTCTCCCTTCATCTAACAACTCTTCATACGCCTCCTGAATTGCATTAAATAATTCGTTATACTCCCAATTTTTCATACATCCTCCCTCCAAAAAAATCCCCACGCTTATGTGAAAATAATCTTTCAACACAAATATGAGGACTTCCTTATTTCATTACTATACTTTATACATTTTATGCGTTAGAATCTTCGTCTTTCACTTTATATACCCTATCTCTTTTCTCATCACTTTTGACAAAAATAAGCTTTCCTTCTTTAACAAAACCTTCTAATAGTAAGCATACTTGCCCGTATGCTTTAGGCTTATCAGTTGTGAATCTTTCATCTGATATTTTACCAGCTCGTATTAATTGTTCGCACAGCTCAAGTGCACTTATTTCTTCAGAATTAAGTAATTCTAAAATATCCTTTTGTAAGGGCGATAAAGGTACTGGTATCTCAGCTATCTCCACCTTTTCTTTTTCTTCTTCAAATAAATCTTCAAATGAAATTTGATTCATTACATCTTTTCCTTTCTAACAATTGGTTTATATAACATGAATTGAATCCTATAGGTACGAGAACTTTGAATATTAGCTATTGTTATGTAGTACTTACCTCATTACATGAATTTCAAACTCATGTACATCATTTCATATAGTATGTTTTGATTATACCAAATATACGTTCTGTCTTCTATTGTAGAATTCGTTATAATAAGAATGAAAGTAATTA
>NZ_JBFPJI010000039.1:0-18802 GCF_040838205.1 Bacillus sp. S4 | reverse complement strand
ATTATCAAAATCGTATACGAGGATATACTTTTCTTTAAAATTCCTAGTAACCATCTTATCCCATTCAGATTGTTCTAATAAAAATGCTGGATCAACAACATTGACTACTTTTTTTATATGTAAATTTTTTAAAATCTCAACACCGCTTTTTTCTCTTATACTTACACTATCTAATTTTTTAATCCGATTTTTAATCATCGAACTATCCTCATCCGAAATTACATCCACAGCAAAACTTGCAGCATATGCTGCTTTTATTTTCTCATTTGGAACAAAATCTAAATAAAAAGCAGGATCTTTTCCATTTCTACGTAATGTATTCCAAATTTGATCGCTTCCACATATATAAGCATCTGCGTTAGGTATGTTCCTCTTCAGTTCTTCATTAGATGCATATCGAGTTTTAGTTATCTTTAAATACTTACTAGTAAACTTATCAAAAGCTTTTTTTCTTTTTAACCCAGGTATTTTAGTTGGAACCCTTAGTATCAAATATACCGACTTCGTTATTAGATTTTTTCTCCATTTAGGACTATCAATACTTAACAGATTATAATGATTACCTAAATAATCTGGTTTATAATCTATTATCTCTACCTCATGACCACAATTTATTAAATATTTCATTAATCCATATGCTTGTAATGAGGCACCATGATTATATACATCATGACATGTTATAGTACATATCTTCATACTGTCATTTCCTTTCTGTTTATTTTTGTGAAAATAATGTATATAACTTTTCAATCCCCTCGCCATTGCCATACTCAATTTTAGTAGTTCTAACAGCCAAACCCTCCCTTAATTCTTTATCTTCAATAAGTCTTTTTACTCCCTCAACTATACCTTCTACCCCCATTGATGTTATCATTCCATCAATACCATCTTGGACCTGACTTTTGGCAGTCGGAAAATTTGTAATTAAAACTGGTTTCCCTAGAATTTGTGCCTCCCGAACTGTCACTGCCTTTCCTTCGTATCTAGATGGTTGTATATATATATCACTTACTTTAATATACGGATAAGGATTAATTTTCTTCCCTAATAAAAAGAATCTATCCTGAATTCTTAATTTCTCTATTAATAATTTAAGCTCTGCCTCTTGAGGACCATATCCGACAACATACCATTCAATATCATATCCTTGATCCACTAATTTTCGACACGCATGTATAGCATCATCAATACCTTTAGCATGTGAAAGTCGACCTATGGTCAACAATTTTATACGAGTAGAATCTTTCAATACTTCATTGGTAACATGTTTATAAGATTGCTTACGTACAAATTCAGGAGATATTATATTTTCAATAACCTCTACATTTTTATTAATATTAGGAAAGGCACTCATAAATGAATCCCTACAACTTTCAGAAACCGCCACAATATGATCCATCTCTTTCCACATTCTATACTCTTCACCTTTATTAAGCTTTATATTCAAATAATCCGTATGAATCCATCCTATCTTTCTTTTCGCTCGAACTTTATTTCCAATGAAATAATGCGGCCATAAAAAACTAATTGCAACATCATATTCTTCTTCTAACTTCGGTAGAAACGGCAAAGACATTTTCCATCCATATTGAATAGCCAAATATCCAGGTTCTTTACTCCTGATACATTTCCCATGTGAAGCACCTACTACTTTTGCAATTAATCTTGTTATGCCAATTGATGTGTTTTTACGCTCTTTTAATATTTGCTTAATTGATTTTCTAAAAGTAGTATATTGAGCTATTTCTGGTAATAAATTAGGTTCTTTCGGAAGTAGAGGAAGGAACTCTCCCTCATGTTTAAATAGCATCAAGTCGACATCATATTTGCTATAATCAAATTCGCTTAATAACCCAATTAAACTTCTTTCTACTCCACCAATTGCCATATCAAAAGAAGCAATCAATATTTTCTTCTTTTTCATAGTCTAATACCTCTCACAGTATATTGTTGACTTCTAATTCCCATATTATATTTTCTTTTCCCACCATAACTCTTTACTAAAATCATCTCATATAAATTTAAAATATTTAATGTCATCTGAAATACTCCTCATATTCTATTCCATATAAAGATAACCAATCCAAAACATTACTATTAACATCAAAACCTGATTTCACAATATTATTAATTATCTTTTCCCTCTCTGGCCTTTCCTTTAGTAAAGCTTTATAAATTTCGTCAGACCATTTTTCGACTTTTTCATCTAAGCCAACAAACGATATAATTCCCAAATTCATATCGACACTTTTAGGTATTGTATCTGATACTACACATGGTACACCCACACATTGCGCTTCTAATACAACCATACCAAACCCTTCAAATATTGATGGAAAAATAAAAACATCAAAAACTTTCATTAATCTTGGAATATCTTCCCTTACTCCTAAAAATCTAATATTGGTATAAACCCCTAATTTTTTCGCTTCATTTTCAATAGAATCTTTTAATGGACCATCGCCTACTAATATAGCGATAAAATTGGTATCCTTTTTTAAAATTTCTTTTAAAATCCTCAAAAGAAAACTGTGATTTTTCGATTGTGAAAAACGCCCTATATGACCAATTATTTTTGCTTCTTCTGGTATATTAAGCTCCTTTCTCAAACTATCAGTATCTCTTATATCCTCATTAGTAAATTGATTAATATCTATCGCATTTTTTATAACTTGTACCTTATCGTTCTTAATCATTTTTTCCCCAAATAAAAAACGTGCTGCTTCAACACTGCACGCACAAAAATTGGTTCCAGCATATTTAATAATGGATTGTAAAATTCTCAAAGTAATTTTCGCTGTCACCCCAGATCCTTTTGGCCAATTATTGCTATGAGAGTGACAAATCCTTCTTTTCACACTACTCATTTGTGCTGCAATCGCTGCAAATCCTCCCTGATAATCAGTATGCACATGCACAGCTACATAGCCATTATTAGAAATTATCTCTACAAGGTTCTTTATATATTTATATGGACCAACTTGTCCTAAACTAGGAATTTTATATATTTTACCCCCCATCCCTATAATTTCTTCATCAAAATCATCCGGTTCACTTCTATGCGAGACAAAATCAAATTGAACCTTGTTCTTATTTAAATTTCTATACATATTCATTAGTAAATTTTCGGTACCACCTCGATTCATTGCACTCACAATATGCAATACTCTTTTTATTCTATGAATATTATCCATCGAGACCTACCCCAATCTTAATTTTCAATTCCTTATATTAAATCTTTATTACCCTATAAAATTACTCTTATACACAACCCCTATACTAATTATGTGCTCATAAACAAAATAAATACCATAACATAATAAAATAGCATAATAGATAAGCTTTTGATCCTTTTCAGTGAATAGTTTCACCACCCAAGAAATTACTATTAACTGATATAAACTAAAATATATTGAAAATCTTGCAAAAATCCAATTTTGTGTTGAAATAAACATGAAAATGGATCCTAGTAAAGCCATATTTACAATATAATCACTCTTTGGAAACAATACCCTAAACCTTTCCCTTCCAAGATAAGCAAGTATAAGTGGTGCAATACTAACCCCAACTCTAAGAATATTTGCGCCACCTTCATGAAATTCCTTATATTGACCATATTGAGTGCCTTCTATCGTTGCAAATAGAATCTCTGTGAATTGATTAAATCCTATTACAATAAATACAGCTAATAGAAGTAGTATCAATGTTGTGCCTGACCACGCTTTTCTTCTAATTAAAAAATATATCGGTATAAGAACAAGGGCACTAGCATGAAATATTGATGCAAACAGAACAATTAAAGTATATTTTCTCCAATTTCCATCTAAAATGTATTTTATGGCAATAAACGCAATCGCTGCTGCTATATATTGTCTAATTCCATTCATGGATGTTAAGTACATACCAGACGTAATATATACATACAAACTTAATTCAATTAACCTCGAATACTTATATAAGATGAGCACGATTAACAGATTTGTTATTAATGCTGTAGTAAAAATTAGAGCTTGTGGATCATTTGTAATATGTTTCAAAATCATTTGAAACATATTAAATCCTGTATCTTTACTCTTCCAAATATATTCCCAATTAAATTCAGTAACATTATATGCATGCATATAAAAATAAGTATCCCCAATATTATTTCGAAGCCCCGCCACCAACACAAGAGATAAAGCCGCCATTAAAACCAACATCCTATTTGGCTTTATCAATATAAGACTATTAGTCACTGGTATAGCAAAATACCTTGCAAAAAATGCGAGTATGAATACGATAAAAAGATTCATCCAAAGTATAGTCATTATTATGTCCTCTCATTTACTTACTAAGTAAATCCCTATATATTTACTTCCATTCTTGTTTTCATTGTAATGTAACTATAAAGAATAATCCCCAATGGTAATGCGCAAATCGTCAGACCTTTGCATGGCGACTCTTGTATAAATCTTTTATTTCTCGCTATGAAGCTGCTGGATACATAATGTACAGCTTGCCTATACTTGAATACTCGATTAGTAAATGGTAATTTCATAAGTTCCTTACGATAAAAAGCAAAACCTCTTGGATTTTTACGATATTGATTTAGCATATTCATTGATGAACCGTCAGGCATGTATTCAACATAGCAAAGTGCTTCGTTCATTAGTAACATCTCATATTGTTGATCTAACATATAGTATTTATATGCTAATCCTACATATTTTTCATTTTTAAAAATTGGGTATGGATATTTCTTAGTCAATTCTGTGCGATAGACCAATTTTTTATCACCTGCAACACCATGTTTGTTGTAAAGATCAAAAAGCGTGGAGTATTTAAGGTCCTCTGGTAACTGTGAGCCAATTATTTGCCCATTTATATACAAGTCCAGTCCAATTATTCCACTAACTTCATCATTCCCATAACTATTCCAAAAAGAAAGGATTTTTTCTACAGCATCATCTGGCATGTAATCATCAGAATCAATACAAACGTTTAACTCCGTATCAATCATTTCATAGGCTGTATTATGAGCACCATGCATCCCTTGATTTTGTTGCCAATGATACATAATTTTGATATGTTTTTCAGCAATCCAGCTATCCACCAATTCTTTTGTGTTATCACTAGATCCATCATCTATTATTAACCATACAAAACCCTTACATGTTTGACGTTTTAAACTCTCATAACAATTTTGAAGACAATACGCTCTATTATAAGTAGGGGTGAAAATCGTTAAATTCTCCAAATTACTCACCTCGAAAGTACGGAATAAAAATCTTGGGTTAATTCTGCCGTATGCTTAATATCGTATCCTTTTTCTAATAATAATTGAGCTGATATATTCCTCGAGAAATTACTAGTTTCTAATTTTTTCATTTTTTCTATCCAAGCCACTTTATCCGTTAGAGGCAAATGTTCAACTAAATTCATTCCCAAATCCACTTCTTTCGTAATAGTATCCGATATGATACAAGGTAAACCAACCCCTTGCGCTTCTACAAGTGTGACTGGTAATCCCTCATGAATAGATGGAAAAACAAATGCATCAAATGCTTGAAGTATACGTTCTATATCACCTCGTACCCCAAGAAATATTATATTCTTCTCTATATTCAAATCTTTTACTTTTTTTTCAATTTCCATGCGAAGCGGCCCTTCACCAGCTAATAACAGTATTGAATTTGGCCGGAATTGAGTTAACTGAGCAAATAAATCTATAAGATAGGTATGATTTTTTTGATAAGCGAATCTTCCGACATGACCTATAACAAAAGCTTCCTGTTCAATTTGTAATTCCTTTCTTACTTGTTTTCTTATTTCAGGACGGAACAAAAATCTATCACAATCAATTCCATTTTTTAAGATTTTGGCTGTATCAGCTTTATCTGCAAATAACCATCTCGCAGCAGCATTTGAACATGCTAACAAATGTGTTGCACATGTAGATATAGATTTTCCTGCATGCCATTTATAGATTTTTGCCGCAATTCCTCCCTCACTACTAGTATTATGACTGTGAGCAATCCTAACCGGTATTCCCGCCTTCTTAGCAGAACGAAGTACAAATCCGCTCATTTTATCCATGTGTGAATGTACAATTCTATATTCTTGATGAGAGGTAAAGAAAGCATCCAGTGCCTTTATATATCCTCTATGTCCAACGTTTGTGGTATATGGAATTCTATGAATTTCCCCGCCTAACTTTACTATTTCTTCATCAAACACTCCTTCTTTACACGTTAAAAAATCAAATTGAACTTTGGAACGATCTATATTGCGATATAAATTCATAATTAGTGTTTCGGCGCCGCCTCTATTCATATTTACGACTACGTGTAATACTCTTAATGGAGTACCCACCTTAACTCCTCCATTTCACCCATGAATGTTGTATAAATTTCTTGTTTCTCTTTTAACACTTCATTGACTGAATATTGATTTTTAATACTAGTACATCCATACTGCCCCATCTGAGCTAATACTTTAGGATTTATAGAAATACCCTTTATCCTGTCAGCCATGGCTTTTATATCATCACGATCTACAATCCAACCATTTTTATTATTAATAATCAATTCCCTATGTCCCCGGTTATCAGTAGCTACCACCGGAAGCCCACAAGCCATAGCTTCCATAATATTAACTGGTAAACCTTCCCGGTAACTCGATGCAACTGCAAGATCACACATCTGTAGCAAAGAGGCTATATCATTTCTATAACCAAGAAAGTGCACCATATTACTCACGCCTAGTTGAGTCGCTATTTTTTCACACTCTTTCATTAACGGCCCTTCACCAGCAAGCAAAAGCTTTGCATGCGGAATTTCATTTTTCAATTGTGCTAATACACGAATTAAAAAACTTTGATTTTTATTCTTATTAAATTCAGCAGCATAAAACATTACAAAATCTTGTGGATTATAGCCAATTTGTAGCTTTAATTCTTGCTTTTCCGTTTCAGTTACAGGGGTAAATCGTTCTATATCTACCCCTACACCATGAACGAGTTTAATATCTTTCGCTTGAAAACGATGTTTAACTGCTAAATTGTAATCTTCTTGGTTAATTGTTATGAGACAATCTGTAGTAGTAGCTAAACTTCTTTCGATTGGATAGTATAAAAGCCAATTTATAAACGGCGATCCTTTGCAAAAGTGAAATCCATGCGCCGTATATATTACTTTCGTCCCTTCCCTCCGTGCTTTCCGAGCAGCTAGACGAGTAATGACCCCTCCCATAGGTGTATGACAATGAATGATTTTATATTTATTTTGATGAATAATTGATTTTAGTTTTTTATATGCATGAAGGTTTTGTATGCTAAGAGGTGATCTTTGAATAGGAATATTATATTTTTGAGTTACGTACGGAAGATGTATATTCCCATTCGCTGCAACATGCACTTCCCATCCTTGGTCTGCAAACCATTTCAAATACGGTAAATGAAAAGCTTTAAAATGATAATCCACAGTTGCACAAAACAGAACTTTTTTAGACACCATCCCACGCACCCGTCTTATAATAAATTTTTGCCATTAACCTGATACTGGTATTAATAGTTTTAAAGTTTTACGCTGATTCACTAAATTTAACAATCGCTTTCTTAATTCCAGTTCATTTAAATCTGTATATTCTGAAATAAGTTTCTCTATTTCTTCTATACGAACATTCATTTCTTGCCCTACATAAATTCTCGGATGAACTTGCTTCTCATTCATTTCATCTTCTTTTAGTAATTCTTCAAAAAGTTTCTCTCCTGGACGTATACCAGTAAATTCTATTCCTATTTCATCTACAGAATTTCCTGATAATCGAATTAGATTTTTGGCAAGATCGACAATTTTCACTGGTTCTCCCATGTCTAAAACAAAAATCTCTCCACCTTTAGCTAAAGAACCAGCTTGCACTACGAGTCTTGATGCTTCCGGGATTGTCATAAAATACCGAACCATATCAGGATGAGTAACTGTAACTGGTCCACCATTTTGAATTTGCTTCTTAAATAAAGGTATTACACTCCCTCTACTTCCTAGGACATTCCCAAATCGTACAGTAACAAACTTTGTATGACTTATTTTATCTTTATGCTGAATTACCATCTCAGCTAATTTCTTCGTTGCTCCCATAACACTCGTCGGATTCACTGCTTTATCCGAAGAAATCATGACAAATGTTCCCACTCCATGCGCTCTCGCTGCCTCTGCTATATTCATAGTCCCAATCACATTATTTTTAACAGCCTCTTCAGGATTATTCTCCATTAGTGGTACATGTTTATGTGCAGCTGCATGATATACAACATTCGGAAGATGTTTGCTCATAATTAATTGCATCTTCTTTTCATCTTGTATATCTGCGATTTCAGGAATAAACGTGCCTTTCATATCTCCATATTTTCTGTTTAATTCCATTTCTATAGAATAAATACTGTTCTCCCCATGCCCTAGTAAAATCAACTTTTTTGGCCTGAATTTTGCAATTTGTCTACAAATTTCCGAACCAATCGAACCTCCTGCACCAGTAACTAAAATGACTTTGTCAGTTATATAATCTGAAATAACATCCACATCAAGTTCTACAGGATCCCGCCCTAATAAATCTTCTACTTGAACATCCCTGAATTCATTCACCGAAACTTTACCTGTTACTAAGTCTTCTAACATCGGAAGAATTTGAGTTTTCATCTGTGTTTTCAAACATTCTTTTAAAATAACATTTCGATTCCCTTTGCTTAGTGAAGGAATTGCTAAAATAATATTTTCAATATTCAGTTTTTTAACAACATACTCAATTTGATTAATACCGCCAATTACTGGAATCCCCAAAATATCAAGATTATGTTTTTTTACATTATCATCAATAAATGCGACTGGCATTAATTCGGCAGCACTATTCTTTAATAACTGTCTTGCAACCATTGTCCCGGCTGAGCCAGCACCAACAATTAAAGTTCGTTTTTTATCACCCTTTTTTACATAATAAGTATCTCTATACATTCTCCATATAAAACGCGAACCACCAATTAATAAAATATGGATCATCCAAGTTACAACTAACAATCGAAAATACATTTTTTGCATTAAAATTTGTTGCATAACCGCTGTAGTGATAATAGAAAATGTAACAACTTTGCATATAATGAGTAATTCACCTATACTTGCATATTCCCAAGCTTTTTTGTATAACTTATAAACAAAAGCAAACAAATGATGACTTAATAATAAAGTAATAGAGCTAATAACTGATGATAAAGTGATAACACTGAAGCTAGCATTTACAAAGAAATAACTAAGAAAAATAGCCCCTAGTACAATCAGTGAGTCCATTAAAAGCAATAACGATATCCTCCGTCGATACGTCACATTACTTCCCCCTTTAATCAATTCCTTATATAACTCTTCCTAATTTATTTCAAAATTAAAGTTTCTAACTATATACTCTTTACGAAAAGCACATAGCTACAAACTTTAATAAAAATGGGCATCCAACCCTCCCTCACATTACGCTCTTGATGACTCGCATCTAAGGTTGTTTTCACAACCCACAGCATAATCGAGTGCCTCCGTTGATAGCGGTAAGGAGACATCACCACATCGTAGTCCTTTAAAAAAAAGTTCTTTATAAAGAACATTTTTATATACAAATCTTAAATTTATTTTTCTAAAGTACATTTATACTATTCATATTTTTCCATTCAAAATCGCACCTAATATCCTACTTTTCGTAAAACTTAACGCCCTTTTCGTTTCAAGCGCATCTTCGTTCACAGTACGATTATAACGGATCACCAATAATACACCTTCACACTTATCAGCCAACACACTTGTATCCGTTACTTCTAGTACAGGAGAAGAATCCAATAATATGATATCATACCGTTCCATTGCCCGTTGAACTAACATATCCATGGCACTCGAACTAAGCACTTCAGATGGATTGAATGGTATCGGTCCGCTAGTTAATACATCCAGACTTTCCATCTCTGTTTTTTTCACAGCACCCTCTAAAGTTGTTTTTCCGTTCAATATATCAGTTAATCCAATTGTATTTTCTACTCCAAACATTTCATGAATCGTTGGTGTTCGTAAATTTGCATCTATTACCAATACTTTTTCACCTTTTTGTGCTATCGAGACTGCTAAATTAACTGTAATCGTTGATTTTCCTTCACCATACCTCGGAGAAGTAATAACTATAGTTCTGCTTTTATGAATAGATGAAGATAATTGAAGGTTTGTTCGAAGCGAACGATACTGCTCCGAAATTTTCGATCTTGGAGCGGTATAAGCAATTATACTTTCTCCTTTAACTTTATTTGTTTTTCGTCTATTTTTGTAAGCCACTCCGTTCCCTCCCCCAATAATACCGTATTTTTTTTACTGAATTTGCCTTTCGCATTCTTTCTATTCATTTTAGATATTCCGCCCAAAACAGGGACATCTAACAATTGTTCAATTCGCCGTTCCGATTTGATTCTCTCATCAAGTGAATCCAATAAAAAAATGAATCCAATACTGAGCACCATTCCTATAGAGAATGCAATTAATATCGTCTTAAAGTGA
Source organism: Bacillus sp. S4 (assembly GCF_040838205.1). NCBI lineage: Bacteria > Bacillati > Bacillota > Bacilli > Caryophanales > Bacillaceae > Bacillus > Bacillus sp. S4. Next base: position 8,249 of record NZ_JBFPJI010000039.1, on the reverse strand, counting down.
TTTACATTTATAGGCATAGAATTTTTTTGAACTGGGTCTTCTGGTAATATACTCACATTATTAAAATTCAGTATATTCGCTACTTCTTTCTTATAAACAGCGGCTGTAGTATTTGCAATTTTATGAGCAAGCACAGGATCTATATCCACTACATTTATTCTCATAATCTGGGACCCTTGTACACTTTCTGTACTTATTTGTCCACTTAATGCACCTGCAGATCTGTTAATATTCAATTCAGTAGCCACTTTTTCTAATATTACAGGCTCATTTACCATCGCTTTCAATGTATTCATTGTTTCAGCATTAGCTTGAACAATAACCCTTGCTGAAGAGGCATATAATGGTGTTTTTACATATATACTATACATCGCTCCCGCTACTGTTGTGAGAGTTGTAAATAACAGAATTATCCAAATTCTTTTCTGTATAATAGTAAATAGATTTTTCAAATTTATTTCCTTATCCATAACTTCCCTCCTCATTTAAAACCAATGAGCTTCAACTTGAAATTGGCATCTAAAACTTAAGAAAAAATAATATCTTCATTCTTTTAAATATACAAACATTTCTAGTTAATGCCATTTTAGTTCTTTATACAGAACGCGTCAACACAAATTATTTTCACTAAATTACTTCCTGATGATACTAAAAAAATTACGACAACATTCGTGTTTTTTCACTGTAGATAAATGACGAAAAAGCCCTAATACCGTAGTATTAGGGCTTTTTTCTCTCTTAGTATAGAGACATATATTGATCGCGTTCCCATTGGTGAACTTGCGTTCTAAAGATATCCCACTCAATCTCTTTCGCTTCGATAAAGTGCTCAAGTAAATGATCTCCTAGCGCACCGCATACTACTTCATTAGATTGTAATGTAACTAATGCTTGCGCTAATGTTGCTGGTAAGTCAACGATACCTGCTTCCTCGCGCTCTTCTTTTGTCATTACATAGATGTTACGGTCTACTGCAGCTGGTGGAGTTAATTTGTTTTTAATTCCATCAAGACCTGCTGCTAGTAAAGTTGCCATTACTAAATATGGGTTTGCAGCTGGGTCAACACTACGTACTTCTACGCGTGTACTAATACCACGAGATGCAGGGATACGTACTAACGGGCTACGGTTTTGTGCAGACCATGCTACGTAACAAGGAGCTTCGTATCCAGGTACTAAACGTTTGTAAGAGTTTACAGTTGGGTTTGCTACCGCTGTAAATGCTGGTGCATGTTTTAAAATACCCGCGATGAAGTGACGAGCATCATCACTTAATTGTAAGTCTCCGTTTTGATCGAAGAATACGTTCTCACCATTTTTAAATAATGATAAGTTACAGTGCATACCTGAACCGTTCACACCGTATAATGGTTTCGGCATAAATGTTGCATGTAAGCCATGTTTACGAGCAATTGTTTTTACAACAAGTTTGAATGTTTGAATGTCATCACATGAGCGAATTGCATTTGCATATTTAAAGTCAATTTCGTGTTGACCTGGTGCAACCTCATGGTGAGACGCTTCAATTTCAAAGCCCATTTCTTCAAGTTCAAGAACGATATCACGACGACAGTTTTCCCCTAGATCCATCGGCGCAAGGTCGAAGTATCCACCGTTATCGTTTAATTCTAATGTTGGATTTCCTTTTTCATCAACTTTAAATAGGAAGAATTCTGGCTCTGGTCCAAGATTGAAATCTGAGAATCCTAATGCTTCCATTTCTTTTAACACACGCTTTAAGTTGTTACGTGGGTCGCCATCAAATGGATCACCAGCTGCAGTGTAAATATCACAGATCAAACGAGCTACTTTACCTTTTTCAGCTGTCCAAGGGAAAATTACCCAAGTATCTAAATCTGGATATAAATACATATCAGATTCTTCAATACGTACGAAACCTTCGATAGAAGATCCATCAAACATCATTTTGTTATCAAGAGCTTTTGTTAATTGGCTCACTGGAATTTCTACGTTTTTAATTACTCCTAAAAGGTCCGTAAATTGTAAACGGATATACTTTACATTCTCTTCTTTCGCCAAACGGAAAATATCTTCTCTTGTGTACCTAGCCATTATAAATTCCTCCTTAGTCCCTCTAAACACCTTAAGAATCAGTTATCTTTAGTGAAAAAACCTTGAAATATCACCTTGTCGCAATGAAGTCCGATTAAATCTACCTGTATGTTGTAGTTCATCTCGAAGAATTTTGCGAAGCTCGGATTTTGAAATTTCTTTCGTTTCTTCTTTTACTTTCACTGCTTCTGTTTGATTTTCTTTCATTTGCAATACTTGTTTAATTCCGGCCATATTTAAGCCTTGATCTAACAAATCTTTAATTTCCAACAATTTATCTACATCGTTAAATGAAAATAATCTACGATTCCCTTTTGTACGGGTTGGAAAAATAAGATTATGCTCTTCATAGTAGCGAATTTGACGTGCAGATAATTGTGTTAAATCCATTACAATACCAATAGGAAACAGCGGAGCAGAACGTCTATCTTCTTTCATCACTTCAGTTCCTCCTTCGCCTTAACTGCTTCTCATTTTATACCACGTTATGTTTAGTGTCAATAGATGTTAGCTTTTCTTACATGGTTTTTTTATAAATTTTTTCATTCTTTTTTCTAATGGCACAAATCATTACTTTCACACGAAAAAAAGCTGTCGAAATCGACAGCTTCCCTTTAAGAAATTGTTAATAGATTTTTTTCAATTAACGCATCAATTGCAGAACAAATCGCAATTTTCACATGAGAATACGTCAATCCACCTTGTACATATGCAACATACGGAGGACGAATCGGACCATCCGCAGATAATTCGATACTTGCACCTTGAATAAATGTCCCAGCAGCCATAATTACATCATCTTCATATCCCGGCATATAGTTTGCATACGGAGTGAAATGAGAATTAATTGGAGATGCATATTGAATCGCTTGACAGAATGCAATCATACGATCTTTATCGTCAAATTGAACAGATTGAATTAAATCCGTTCTTGGTGCATTCCATGCCGGTGATGTATTCATCCCTAATTTCTCTAAAAATGCCGCCGTAAAAATAGCACCTTTCAGCGCTTGACCAGCAACATGCGGAGCCAAGAAGAACCCTTGATACATTTCTTGCAGACTGTATAAAGACGCTCCTGCTTCCGCACCGATTCCTGGAGATGTTAAACGATATGCACACGCTTCAACATACTGTTCTTTACCGACAATGTAACCACCCGTTTTAACAATTCCCCCGCCAGGATTCTTAATAAGAGAACCTGCCATTAAGTCCGCACCAACATGACATGGCTCGTTTTCTTCAATAAATTCGCCATAGCAGTTATCTACAAATACAATAACATCAGGTTTAATCTCTTTAACAAACGCAATCATCTCTTTAATTTGTGAAACTGTAAACGACGGACGAGTAGCATATCCTTTTGAACGTTGAATACCAATCATCTTCGTGTTACTACGGATCGCAGCTGCAACAGCTTCAAAGTCCACAAATCCCTCTTCAGTTAACGGAACTGCGTTATAACCAATATTATATTCTTTAAATGAGCCTACACCTTTTCCGCGCACACCAACGATTTCTTCTAACGTATCATACGGTTTCCCCGTTATGTATAGTAACTCATCTCCCGGACGTAAAATACCAAATAAAGCTGTTGAAATTGCATGAGTACCCGAAATAATTTGAGGACGAACAAGACCCGCTTCCGCTCCAAATACATCCGCATACACTTTCTCTAACGTGTCACGACCAATATCATCATACCCATAACCTGTCGTCGGAATAAAATGCGAATCACTAATTTTATGTTTACGAAAACTTTCTAGCACACGAAATTGATTACTCTCAATTACTTCATCCACACGTTTATGCACTTCTATAATTTGACTTTCTACTTCTTTTACGATTGGAGCAATTTTTTCTCCATTTTTCAAACGATCAAACATTATTATTTTCTCCTTCTTCCACTAAAAATCTCTTTAATTGCCCATTAAGCGATGAATGAGCAAATATATATCCTGTACAATCATATACAAATTTATCTTCTAGAAACTCCATTTTAGTTAATAACGTTTCCGTCTTTAAAAGCGTTAACAACCTACCTTCACTCGGAGGAATTTCCACTTGATAATCATCCATTTCTTCCTTCATCTTCATTCCTATCGCTTCTTTTATACACAGTAAATCACTTTCTTCAAAAGCACTAGTCATTAAGAAATCACTTTTCGGAAATGGAATGAAGTTTTGATGCAATTTATCTTTTTTATTATATAACGTAATAATAGGAATATGATTAATTTCAAGGTCTGACAATAATTGTTTTACTGTCTGCTCATGCCCTACATAATTAGGATCTGCTGAATCAACAACATGTAAAATAACATCCGCTTCCCCAGCTTCTTCTAACGTAGATCGAAAAGCAGCAATTAGTGACGTAGGTAAATCTTGTATAAAACCAACCGTATCAGTCAAAAGCACTGTATACCCAGAAGGTAATGGCATCTTTCTTGTCGTCGGATCTAGCGTTGCAAACAATAAGTTTTCTTCAAACGTATCAGCTTCCGTTAATCTATTAAACAACGTAGATTTCCCTGCATTTGTATACCCAATTAACGCAACTTGAAATACTTTATTATCTTTCCTTCTCTCACGATATCTTTTCCGATGTTCTACAACAACCGCAAGTTGCTTCTTTATTTCATCAATACGTGATCGAATATGACGACGGTCCGTTTCGAGCTTCGTCTCTCCCGGCCCTCTCGTACCAATTCCACCACCAAGACGTGATAAAGACAAACCTTGCCCCATAAGGCGCGGCATTGTATATTGCAACTGAGCTAACTCTACTTGAAGCTTACCCTCTCTCGATTTCGCACGTTGCGCAAAAATATCTAGTATTAACTGCGTTCGGTCAATCACTCTCGCATCTAATACTGAAGATAAATTCCGAATTTGACTTGGTGTTAACTCATTATTAAAAACAATAACAGCCGGCTCTAACTCTTCCGTCATCGCAGCAAGCTCTTCTAGTTTACCTTTTCCTATATAAGTTGCAGGATGAAACTTCGGACGCTTTTGCGTCGTTGATACTAACACTTCCGCTCGCGCAGTCTTTGCTAGCGATGCCAGTTCTTTCATGGAATGCATAAATTTTTCATCATCATCTTGCGACAATTGACAGCCAACTAATATGACTTTTTCTTTTTCTTCCATCAAATATGTTCACTCATCCTTTTCGAAATTTAAGCCTTCTAATATAATAGCAGAGGAAGCATATTTCATCTAGTTAGCGGGGGAGAAAATTCATGGCATGGGAGATTTTTAGCATCATAGGCACAATCGCCTTCGCACTAAGCGGAGCCATTGTTGCAATGGAAGAAGATTATGATATTTTCGGGGTATATATTTTAGGAATGGCAACCGCATTTGGGGGAGGTGCCCTTCGTAATTTATTAATCGGTTATCCAATCGTCGCATTTTGGCAACAAGACATGTTATTCCAAATCGCACTATTATCAATGACGATTATTTTTCTTTTTCCAAATAAATTAATTAGACATTGGAAAAAGTGGGAAAACATCACGGACGCCATCGGTTTATCAGCATTCGCTGTACAAGGAGCACTATATGCTCAAAAACTAGATTTACCAATCAGCGCTACAATCGTAGCTGCTGTTTTAACAGGCATCGGCGGCGGTATTATTCGCGACCTTTTAGCTCGCAGAAAACCTCTTGTCCTTCGAGCTGACGTATATGCGTTTTGGACGATTTTAGCAGGGTTCTTAATTGGCGCTAAAATTATCGTTAGCGATTGGGCTCTATACACCTTATTCATTTTAATTGTTTGCTTCCGCATGATTTCTATTCATTACAAATGGCATTTACCGCATAGACGTATTGATACAAAGGAACGTTCAATGCATAAATAGCGCTCTAACCTCTTTACATATCGTAAAGAGGTTTTTCTTTTCTAACGAGTTTTTCTTTACATAATGTTCATACTAACTTTTAAAGCGAGGTGAATACAAATGACAAACCATGTTAATAAAGGTGCTCAAAAAAGCTCAGTAGACCAAATTACACACGATCCTAATTCAGCACACGAAAAAAGCGCTAAAATGGAACGCTTCCATAAATCTTACCAAGAAAAAGCGAAAAAAGAGTAACGTACTTATACATCAAAAAACAGACGCACAGTTTACGTACTGTGCGTCTCCTCTTCAAGCATCAAATCCATACTTGATATCCCAATTAAATCATATTTATCATACGTATCCTCTTGTAACAATCGCATAGCTTGTGTGCGAATTGATTTTTCAACAATATTCCGTACGTATCGCCCATTACTAAATGATGTAATTTGTGACGAATACTTGACCGCATGTAAATGATCTCTAAATTTCCACTCTGCTTCTTTCGATAACTGATATTCACGCTCTTCATACATTCTCTTTCCAATTTCCAACAACTGATTTACCGAGTAATCCGCAAATTCAATAATAAACGGAAAACGAGATTGTAATCCTGGATTTAATGAAAGAAAATGATTCATCTCTCTTGAATATCCAGCTAAAATTAATACAAAACCGTGCTGCTTATCTTCCATATGCTTCACAAGTGTATCAATAGCTTCCTTCCCAAAATCCTTCTCTCCACCCCGCGCTAATGAATACGCCTCATCAATAAATAAAATCCCTCCCATAGCCTTCTTTATTAAATCTCTTGTCTTCTGCGCTGTATGACCGATATACTCACCTACAAGATCAGCACGTTCAGCTTCAACTAAATGCCCCTTCGATAAAATATTCATCTCAAACAACAATTTCCCTATCATTCTAGCAACGGTTGTCTTCCCAGTACCCGGATTCCCCCTAAATAACATGTGAAGCACTTGCTTCTCAGACTTCAACCCCACCTCTTGCCTTTTTTTGTTTACATAAATCCAAGCATAAATTTCTTTTATTATCTTTTTTATATCATCCATCCCAACAAGTTTTCCCATCTCTTCTTCAATTCTCTGCAACATCTCATGTTTAGTAGTGGTTTCACTTGAAATTACCGTTTTATTTTCTGGTGCCGGTAACGAAATTTTCTTTCGATGGTTTAATACAATATTAATTTGATTGTTATTTTTCTTACGCATCGATTGTTCCATACATTCACCTCATTTTATCCACTCACCAAATATTATTATTCCAGTCCCTCTTGCAAATGCCTATTTTCAGAAAAGTTTGCTATAATATAAGAAATAATCAAGGTGGTGGGACTATGGAAACAACGGAATTCCATGATACAATACAAGCCTTTTCTATTTTTTTATTGAATAAAGGCCGAAAGTCTTCAACCATTAAACGTTATGTTTATGACATTGAAGATTTTGGACATTGGTTAGAAAAAAACAAAAAGCTCCCTTCCAGTAATATATGGGCAACACTTTGTACAAAAGACTATGAAGATTACTTTTCAGACTTAAAAAAGAATCGACACTACTCTGAGAAAACAATGCATCGTGTATTTATTGTATTAAATAGAATGCATCATTTTCTTAACATTCCAAATCCATTAAAGAATATGGAAATTACTATTCAACCAAACCGTGCATTGCGTAATGAAGATTTCATTTCATGCGAGGAAGAAAAAAGATTAAAGTATATAGTCACTTCATTAGAAGGACTTTCAGAAAAACAACGTCCTGTTCGTCCATTATTAATGGATCGTAATATTGCCATTTTAAGTCTATTAATCGACTACGGACTATCCTTACAAGAGCTTACAGCATTAACTATGCATCACGTTCATTTTGAAACTAATACACTTTCTATTCCGGCAACCGCAGGAGTAGAAAGAACAATCCCCTTAGCAACCGAAGACAAAAAACAACTGTACACATATTATAAAAGTATTCCAGAACCAGTTCGTCCTAAATATCATAGTAATGACCCGTTGTTTGTCGCATTCGATTTTAACCGCGGAACATACAGATGGGTATATGAAAACGACGCACCAAAAGCACTAACAGAAATCGCTATTCAAAAAATGATCCGACTTGAAGTAGCAAGAGCGAATTTACGTAAAGGCATTTCTGGACAGCATTTCCGGAACACGTTTATTTTACGCCTAATAAAAAAACAAACCCCAGAGCCAGAGATCATAAAATTAGTTGGCTTCAAATCAAAAATTTCACTAAAACGGTATTATCAATATGCTGAAAATAAAAAAAACGCCCTATAATAAGG
>NZ_JBFPJI010000446.1:0-2208 GCF_040838205.1 Bacillus sp. S4 | reverse complement strand
ATAATTGGTATGCTTCATCATCGGAAAGACCCGAATGACGTAAAGAAAGCATATACTTACGCTGCTGTAGCTAAAGCTGAAGGTGTGGACTTTTTTTATTTTACTTTAGGGAAGGTAAATATAGAAACGGAGAAGATTTTAGGTAAAACTTATGAAAATGGTAAGTGGGTTGAACAAGAATTTTCTTTTCCAGATGTTATTTATAATGCAAGTGTTCATATTAGTGATAAAAATCAGCAAATCTATGATCATCTATATGAAAAAGTTCCGTTTACAAGCCATTCAATTGGAAATAAATTAAGTGTATATAACAGAATAAATAGAGCAAAAAAATTTAAGCAATATCTTATTCCTTTTTATGAATTAAATGATGTTAATAAGTTTTTTGACATGATTAATCGTTATGAAAAACTTATTATTAAACCAATTTCTGGACATCAAGGTAGTGGTATTGTTTTCATTGAAAAAAACGGGATGAATTATAGTATGAATGAGTCAGAACAAATTTCATCTATGAATAAAAAACAATTACGGAGCTTTATATCTGATAAGATTCAAGAGCAAGGTTACATAGTTCAACAGTTTATTTCATGTCAAATGAAATCTGGTCATGTTTATGATTTTCGATTGCATGTTCAAAGAAATGGGGAAGGCAGGTGGGTTGTTACTTCTATATTCCCGAGAATAGGTCCATTAGGAAGTGTTGTATCAAATATGGCTAAGGGTGGTTACAGTACTTATTTAGATGTTTTTTTAAAAGCGGAATTTGATAACGATTGATATAATATTAAAAGGTATTTAGAACGATTTGCAGTAACTTTTGCTAACCATTTTAATTCTTTATTTAAGGATGTAGTATTTGATGAGTTAGGAATTGATGTAGGGATTGATAAAGATCAAAAATTGTGGTTATTTGAGGTGAATTGGAGACCAGGGGTACCTAATATATTTAATCTTGAATTAGATGTAGCTAGAAATTTAATTCACTATGCTAGATATTTGGCTGATAAATCTAAATAAGAAAAGGAAAATATAATCAAACCTAGAAACCTTTATATACCAATGTTTCTACTAATCTCTCTTTCTATATCTCCTATAAGGCTTTTCTCCATGCATTCCAAAATTCGGCGGATGCTGGACTGTCGTCAAGTCGACGTACCTAATACGAGCAAAATACCGGAACCTGATAATACACCCTTCATTGTGGGCGGGGGCACATATTTATAAAAAAATACGCTTGTCCAATCCATTATCATTCTCCAGTCATTTAATACTACAAAGGGGGGAGAACATGGAAAACAATGAAAAAATCACGTTTCGATTTGTAAAAAAAGATGGAGAAGAAATTAATTTGGGAAATCTTGCTGATAAACGAAAAATTGTCATTGTCATTAATAATCAGATTACATTTGCACCGAATACAACACAAATTGCCAGTGGAGCCGGACAAAATAGTGCAGCAGGAAGTAATGCAGCAATTGATTCATCGAATACCAGACAGCAACAAACGGTGGGCGCTGGAGGCGAAGCCATAAATAAGGGAATTAGTGGGGACCAGATTGAGCCGCATAAAATGAAAAAAGAGACTTCGGATGAAGAGGCAGAATTTATACTTATCATCAATAATCAAATTAATAAAACCCGTAAGGAACAGGCTGGTGCTACTCAAGTGGCAAGTGGTGGCGGAGAAGACAGTGCAGCGGGAACCAACGCTGCCATCGAAAGTTCTAATACCAAACAGCAACATGCAGTGGGAGGCGGAACGGATAGTTCGGCAGAAAATGCAGGTGAAGAAGGCGACCAAATAGAAAAATGCGATTAAAGAAAAGAGGCTGTAATTATTTCGCAGCCTCTTTTTCTTATTATGGATTAATTGGTCTATTACTTACCCAACCAAATTAGGAATATATTAAATATCTTGATGGATCATATACTGTCCATAATCCTATCCGTTGAGAAGTATTTGGATTTATATATATCGCGATTGTTCCATAAGATTTTCTATGACTAGCTAAAGTATTGTCAATATATACTGCAAGGTCATAAGGCTGAAGCTGTATTTAATAAAAAGTTGTAGCTTCCGATTTTGATGATGAGAAAAATCAAATTCGTCAACTCGAATTGTCTTTTGCCATAGAAGCATGTGCTTCTATTTTTGAAGAGCTATTAGTATTTGTACGGTTTCTAGTAATAAGTTTTGGATTATAC
>NZ_JBFPJI010000445.1:0-2240 GCF_040838205.1 Bacillus sp. S4 | reverse complement strand
AAAGAATATAGTATACAGCGTGTACATCATAGAATTCTGTTTTTTATCGCTCGTTTTCCAGGGCTTAGTGTAAATGAGTTGCTATCACTTTTAGAAATAAGTAAACAAGCTCTTCACGGACCGTTGCGCCAACTGTTAGATAAAGGACTTATTGAGAGTAATGAAGCTGCACATGATCGTCGTGTGAAACAGCTGTCTTTAACAGAAGAAGGAACAGACTTAGAGAAAAAACTGAGCGATGTTCAAAGAGAGCAAATGGGAGCTATTTTTGAACAGTTTGGCGAATCATGTGAAGAAAATTGGCATCAAGTTATGAATGAAATGGCAAATAGCCGTTCAGGATTTGATGCATGGACGGCTAAGCGTGAAATACCAGTAGAATAAAAGATAGAAATAGTATCTTGTTTTGTAGTTTGAAAAATCATAAATTCTCATCTGTATATTTGGCAACTATGGATAAAAAATTCACATTACCAAAAACTTTATATGTGTACGTATTGAAATTTTAAAATTCATATTTCCGAGAGGGGAATTATAATGATAAAACTTGTACTCATTCGTCACGGACAAAGTTTGTGGAATCTTGAAAATCGATTTACAGGATGGACAGATGTAGATTTATCAAAGAATGGATTAAGTGAAGCGAGAGAAGCAGGAACAATATTAAAAAAGAATGGATATACGTTTGATATTGCCTATACATCAGTATTAAAACGAGCAATTCGTACATTATGGATTGTACTTTATGAAATGGATCTCACTTGGGTCCCTATACATAACTCATGGAAGTTGAATGAACGCCATTATGGTGCACTACAAGGATTGAATAAAGACGAAACTGCAAAAAAATATGGAGATGAAAAAGTTCATATTTGGAGAAGAAGTATAGATGTGAGACCGCCTGCACTTACTGAAGATGATCCCCGATATGAAGCGAATAATCCGAGATACAAAACGTTAAAAAAAGGCGAGTTCCCATTAACTGAATGTTTAGAGGATACGGAGAAAAGAGTACTTGATTATTGGCATGCAAAAATCGCACCGGCATTAAAAAATGGTGAAAAAGTAATTATTTCATCACACGGCAATACGATTCGTTCACTTGTGAAATACTTAGACAATCTCTCAAATGATGGTGTAGTAACATTAAATATACCGACTAGCATTCCGCTTGTTTATGAATTGGACGAAAATTTACATCCGATTCGTCATTATTACTTAAGTATGGACGGAGAAGTACCTGAAGGGGAAATTCCGAAACATATTTATTTTTAACGTGAAAATTTGAAACGCATGCTTGTCTACATATACAATGTAGATTCATGATAAAAGACGTGGCCTGCTTCTAATGTATATGCGATGTAGCTAACTTTAGAAGGTTGTCCACGTCTTTTGTCATAAAGATGGCTCTTTGCGCATGTAATGGTATCGTGAGTAGTTTTGGAATGGAGGGTGATGTGATTGACGATCTCTAACATTCGAATCGGCTTATTTATTTTAGCAATCGTCTTTATTGTTCTTGTTTTCTTTTATTGGAAAAATGAAGAATTGTATGAGGAGAAGAAACAACGAATTCGAAAAACGTGGTACGGTTTGTTCATAACATCAGTCACAGTTTATTTCACGATAAAAGGAATAGATTTAACCCTCTGGAAAAATCTTTTAATGTTTACTGCGATGGTAATTTTCGTTGATATTGCATTCATTTTGACACCTAACATTTCAGAAATATGGGGTGCAAAATTCAGTGATATCGGAAAGACGGTCCAATCAATTAAACGGTCATTAATTGCTTCAAAAGCAAGAGGAGAAATATATACGACAATTATTCAAAATGTAAATCCAGCAGCATTTGGGACAATGGAATGGCACACGGAAGAAGAATATACAAAAAGTTTAAACGCATTTCTTGATTCGTATGGTGAAAAAGTAGGTGCGAAAATTGTTGTATTTGAAGCAGCGAACGAATTAAATACGAATTTCCGTGGTATTCGCTCTCAATTTAGTATTACAGTACCTCTAGAACATATAGAGCAATGGAATGGCCAGCAAGCGGTTCAAGTAGAAAATGTCGGAATTATACCAGCAAAAATAGTGAATGATGTTTTTATTGTTATTGATGGGAAGAAGAATAACCTTCAAGATCGAGATTTTGAAAATGTATATAATTTAACAATACATCATAGTTATTTTTGTAAGTAGGACAGAATCTTTTTCTGTCCTTTTCATCTATACATAAT
>NZ_JBFPJI010000444.1:0-2282 GCF_040838205.1 Bacillus sp. S4 | reverse complement strand
ATCATATTCCTTGAAGGAATTTTCAATACTTCGCAAAAACCTTCAATTTCTTCATTAATTCCTGGACAATATTGTTTTAGTACATTTCTAGATTCTGTCCAATGGTTATCCGATATTAAATTTTCTTGCTGTATAAATTGTGGAATGAGATACGGGTGTTTCTTTACGAATTCCCCTTGTTGCTTACCAATTTCATAATGATTTCCTTTTAGTGACGAAAAATACCCCTTTATTTGATATACCTTAAATTCCCCCTCACATTGAATATATCCATATCATACCAAAATCCTTTTGTTCATTCTTGATGTTTTCCACTCTTTTCCACATACATTAACAATCCTTTTTTCTTTTCAATCAGGTCAGTTAATAACTATTTGATACCTACTCAAAACATTGTTAAAATTACTGTAAGAACAAGTATTCGAGAGGTTATCAGGATGAGTAAAGTATTTCGAAACTAGTTAAAATAATATCAAATGGAATAAACTCTACATTGAACCTGTTTATTGGCGTTCAACTGATTATGAAAATGCGAAAAGTTGTATTTCAAAGGGATGCAAATGGCCATATTGTTCAGTTAAAGAAAGAATATTTTTTAATCATCCATTTATTATAATGAAGGGATAAATTGTATATGAATAAAAGCAAACCAGTTGACGAATTAACTATTGAAGACTTGAAACAAAACCCAATATGGGAATGGGCAATAGATGAAGAGGAAAACGAAGAGTGCGATGAAACGTGGGTAAAACCAGTGGAAACAATAAATTTTACAGAAGAGTTAAACGGTTCAATAGTACTGGGCGAATTAATAATACATAATGATGAGAAATTCCCTATGATGTGTAGTATTGATATTGAAAATACTGAGGTATTAATTAGTTCCGTTGTTTTTTATAACGAAAAAGAAGATGAGTATATTGCGATAGAAGATGTAGTGAAAAAAGTCGAAATGCCTTTATCAATTAATATTAATCTCACAATTAATGGAGTACCTAGAGCTTTAAAATTCTCTGCAGATAAAATTGATATTTATAAAAACACTATAAAAACTAACTTAAATTAAATTCTAATTGAAGTTAGTAAAATACTCATTAAGTAAAAAATGGGAAACCATTATAATTAACGGTTTCCCAAATATCCTTCTATATTCAATATTTATATAACTTTATACTAAATAATCCCCTTTTCCACCAATGTCTCTGCGATTTGAACTGAGTTCCAAGCCGCACCTTTTAATAAATTATCAGAAACGATCCAAAGATGGAATCCTTTTGATGTATCAGGATCTTTACGTATTCTACCTACAAATGTATCTCTTTTACCCTCTGCATATAATGGCGTTGGATAAATTTGTTCACTAGGATTATCTTGTAAAATAACACCTGGTGCATTCAGTAGTACTTCTTTAATTTCTGCAACGGTCGCTTCTTTTTCAAGTTCAATATAAACTGATTCAGAATGCCCCGATACAACTGGAACTCTGACGCAAGTAGCTGCCATTTTTAGATTTGGATCTTCTAAAATTTTCTTCGTCTCTTGAATCATCTTTACTTCTTCGAATGTGAAATCATTGTCTGTAAATATATCCACTTGCGGCAATACATTAAATGCAATTGGATAATGTTTTTTATCTTTTTTCGCTGGTAATATAGTACTCTTCACTTCTTCACCTGTAAGCATTGACTTAGCTTGTTCTTTTAATTCATGAATCGCATGAATTCCTGAGCCTGATACGGCTTGATACGTTGAAACAATAATTCGTTCTAAACCAAATGATTTTCGAATTGGCTGAAGAGCTGTTACCATCTGTAGTGCTGAGCAATTCGGAACTGCAATGATCCCTTTATGTTCCCTTAAAGTATGTGCATTTACTTCTGGAACGACGAGTGGTACATCGTGTGCCATTCGGTATTCACTTGTGTTGTCAATTACGATTGCACCACTAGAAACTGCATGATTTACATATCGTCTAGAAACTTCTCCTCCAGCACTAAAAAATGCAATGTCTACACCTTCAAAACTAGTTGATTTTGCCTCTTGTATTTTAATCTCTCGTCCTTTAAATTGTACTATCTTACCAGCAGATCGTTTTGACGAGAGTAATGTAATTTCTTCTATATTAAATTTCGTTACTCTCTCTAACAATGCAATGATTTTTTGCCCTACTGCGCCTGTAGCCCCAACTACAGCTACATGATAGCTCTTTTCACTCATTTTTTCTCCTCCAATTTCACTTGAATGAATTTCTCCACAACTTAATTTTAAAAGAAATTTAATGA
>NZ_JBFPJI010000038.1:0-19085 GCF_040838205.1 Bacillus sp. S4 | reverse complement strand
AATGAGAAGTGATGATACGAATTAATAAAAGAGGTATCGCGATGATACCTCTTTTTAACTCAAGAATGCCAACATATTATTCATAATATGAAATAAAATAGCTGGAATAATGGATTTTGTTTTTTTACATAAAATAGCCATTAATAATCCCATGAAGAAAGTAATTACCATTACTCCAAGTGAGTATGTATGAGCGATACCGAAGAAGAAGCTTGTTATGATGGCTGCAATCCAAAATGGAAAGCGCTCTGAGAAGAAGCGAAGTATAAAGCCACGGAAAATAAGTTCTTCAAAAATTGGTGTGAGTATAGCGAAGCCGAGAAGTAATAATATTTGATACTGCTTAAAAACGTCTAAGTTTAGTGCGGAAGATTGCTGCTTTGTTGCGTCTTGGAACACATAATTTAACAAGATGTAATTGAGTATAATGTTTATAGCGAAGAAAAGAAGTAAGTATACGTATGTACGCCATTCTTTAAGTACTTTAAAGTTAAAAGATTTTAGTAGTAATTTTTTTGCGGGTTCGAATTTAAAAATGAAGAATAACAACACGGCTAGTTGTAATACGATACTTCCAGTATTTGCAATAGATTCATACAGGGCAATTTGTTTTTTATCTGTAAGACCGGCTGTATAAATTGTTAAGGGCATTGCGAGGAACACAGTAATAAGTCCGGTTCCGAAAAAAGCGAATAAAACGGAGCTAATAAATTGTCCCCATGACATAGAGTATTTCTGTTCATTAGAAAGTTGTGTAGCGGGTTGCATTTGTAAAATCACCTCTTTATATTTGTATATTTAATTATAAAGTATTTCGCTTTTGAGTGTAACATTTAAATATTACATACAAAGGTGTATTTTTCGCAAAATAATAAAAGAGGTATCACCCTATAGTGATGCCTCTTTCTCATTGATAACTATGTTCTGCCTTGTCATTCGATTTCTTTTGCTCTATTTGTAATTCACGTTCTACCAATCGGTCTAATTGCTGAATTGCTTTCAATGCTTTTTCATAAGAAATCGTTCTATAATGATGTGCGCCGCCTGGCTCTTCATCGGCTTCATCCGCCCACTTAATAACGTTTTGTAGAGGTGTTCTTTCAAGTGTTTGTTCTACTAGGAAAGAATCAGTGTGCAGAAGAATTGCAACAGAAATTTCTTTTGCTAGTTTCGGATGTTCTCCTAATCTAATAAGCAATTTATGAGATCTTTCTGCCCCTTTAATCGCATGTATATCATTCTTTTTATACAAGTCATAGTCCCATTCGCCGCCTGTGTACCACGTATGATGTCCGATATCATGAAGGAAGCCAGCCTTTGTCGCAGTATCGACTGAGGCGTGATGTTTTTTGGCTAAGTGAAACGCATGGTAAGCGACAGCAATCGCGTGGACCATTCCAGAACGGTTTACATATTTTTGCGTAATGTGATGTTTAAAAATTTGTTCAAGCGTAATACGGTGCATAAAACATTCACTCCTTTTATCCCGATTTAACGGGCAGTAAGACTCCCACCTCAAAATTTGGCGAATGCGAGGAAGTTAGGTAGGAGATCGACTGCCCGTAAAAGCCCGATTGGTTCAACTAATAATCAGTGGGGATGAACAAAACCCCCACTGATTAAAGTTTCACTTTATCTAATGATGTATATGAAGAAAATCGATCGGTTTAAATGTATTTTGAACATTGTACTCCATCAATCAGCGTTAGTAAAGTAGAAATGTTTAGGAGAAGAAAAATTTTATAGACATAAAAGGTCACCTTAGTTTTTTTTCTAAGGTGACCTTTTATTGTTTATTTTTTTAATCCTTGCTCCAGTGTTCCTAACATTTCGTGTTTTTCATTTTCATCAGCATTTTTCCAAATGACTTCGAATAAAACGCCGAGACCTGGAAGCATTTTTTCTTCACCGCTTTGAATTGCATCGACAATCGTTTCTTGTAATTGGTCTTGTGAATTTCCAGATACATTCGCTAATACAGCGCCGCGTAAATTAAAACTCATTATCTTCACCTCTTCTTCAGAATTGAAACTGACGTTAGTTTTTGTTCTTTTTAATGTAAATATGTATGAAAAATAGGCTATAATGATAAGACAAGAAGAGAGGGAAATACATATTATGAAAAACATTGATTCAGTACAAAACCCGCGTGTGAAGCAGTGGAAAAAGCTGCAGACGAAAAAAGAGCGCGATAACAAAGGTTTATTTTTTGTAGAAGGATTCCATTTAGTAGAGGAAGCGTTAAAGGCAGGAGTTGTAACAGAACTTATCGTTTCAGATCAGACAGATCTTCCGAAAGATTGGACAGTTAATGATGTTGAAATGTATATTGTGCCTGAAGCAATTGTAAAAGTACTTCGCGAAACAGAAACAACGCAAGGCGTATTTGCTGTTTGTGAGAAACATGAGAAAGAAGTAGCTCTTACTGATGGGAAATTTCTTTTATTAGACGGCCTTCAAGACCCAGGTAATTTGGGAACGATTATTCGTACAGCTGATGCAGCTGGTATTCATGCCGTTGTGCTTGGAGAAGGGTGCGTTGATGTTTATAATAGTAAAGTACTACGCTCTACACAGGGTTCTATTTTCCATTTACCGGTTGTAAAAGGGAATTTAGAAGAATGGGTAGACAAGTTAAAAGAAAATAACGTCCCTGTATATGGAACGGCTCTTGAAAATGGAGTTCCATTTGGTGAAGTAACCCCGGCTGGAAGTTTTGCATTAATTGTAGGAAATGAAGGAAGTGGCGTACGCCAAGAAATTCTTGCGAAAACGGATCAAAACTTGTATATTCCGATTTACGGAGGGGCAGAATCATTAAATGTTGCGGTTGCAGCAGGGATTTTAACGTATTATTTACAAAGCCCAGTTGCGAACAAATAAAAAACTTCTTATAATAAGTTGAAGTATATGTTCGTAATGAACATACAATAAAAGTTAAATAACGAAAAACGTTGATAGAGAAGAGTAGCTTACAAAATCGCCATATAGGGAGAGAGTGCCGTAGACTGAAAGCATTCTTATGGTAGATGGAAGTGAATTCACCTCTGGAGTTGGCGCCAGGACCATTTATATGTAAAGGCGTTCCGGTCAGAATTGATCGTTATAACTAATGAGTGGGCAGACTTGTTCTGTCAATTTAGGGTGGTACCGCGAATTTACCTCGTCCCTTTTTGGGAGCGAGGTTTTTTTATTTTTAAAATTAGGAGGGTTCCAAATGGAAGCACGTTTAAAAGAGCTAAAGCAAAAAGCGTTAGAGCTTATTGAAGAAGCGAAAGAGCTAAAGGGCTTAAACGACGTACGCGTAGCGTATTTAGGGAAAAAAGGTCCAATTACAGAAGTATTACGCGGCATGGGAAAATTATCAGCAGAAGAGCGTCCACGTATGGGAGCATTAGTAAATGAAGTACGTGAAGCGATTCAAACGCGTCTAGAAGACAAAATTGGCAACTTAGAAAAAGCAGTAATTGAGGCGAAATTAGCTACTGAAACAATTGATGTTACACTGCCAGGTCGTCCTGTTGAAACAGGTTGTCACCATCCGTTAACAGCAGTTGTTGAACAAATTGAAGATGTATTCATCGGTATGGGTTATGAAGTAGCTGAAGGAACAGAAGTAGAAAAAGACTACTACAACTTCGAAGCATTAAACTTACCGAAAGATCATCCAGCGCGTGATATGCAAGATACATTCTACATTACAGAAGAAACGTTACTACGTACACATACATCTTCTGTGCAAGCACGTACGATGGAAAAGAATAAAGAAAAAGGACCGATTAAAATTATTTGTCCTGGTAAAGTGTATCGCCGCGATGACGATGATGCGACGCATTCACACCAATTCATGCAAATTGAAGGTCTTGTAATTGATAAAAACATTCGCATGAGTGACTTAAAAGGTACACTGCAAGTATTCGTGAAAAAGATGTTCGGTGAAGATCGTGAAATCCGTCTTCGTCCAAGTTTCTTCCCATTCACAGAGCCATCTGTAGAGATGGATATTTCTTGTATGATGTGTCACGGTAAAGGTTGTGGCACTTGTAAAGGGACTGGCTGGATCGAAATTTTAGGAGCAGGTATGGTTCACCCGAACGTACTTGAAATGGCTGGTTATGATTCAACAGAATATCAAGGTTTCGCATTCGGTATGGGCGCAGAGCGTATCGCAATGTTGAAATACGGCGTAGATGACATTCGTCATTTCTATACAAATGATGTACGTTTCTTACAACAATTCAAACGAGCGTAAGGGAAGGAGAGGATAAATATGTTCGTATCATATCGTTGGTTACAAGAGTATGTAGATATTAAAGATGTAACAGCACAAGAACTAGCAGACAAAATCACAAAAAGTGGTATTGAAGTAGAAGGTGTTGAAGTATTAAATAAAGGTGTAAAAGGTGTTGTAGTTGGTCACGTATTAGAATGTGAAAAACACCCAGAAGCTGATAAATTAAGCAAATGTTTAATCGATATTGGTGAAGAAGAGCCAGTTCAAATTATTTGTGGAGCTGCTAATATTGCAAAAGGTTTAAAAGTACCAGTTGCAAAAGTTGGCGCTGTACTTCCTGGTAACTTCAAAATTAAAAAAGCAAAACTACGCGGGGAAGCTTCTCACGGTATGGTTTGTGCTCTTCAAGAGCTTGGTATTGATGGAAAATTCGTTGCGAAAGAATATGCAGACGGTATCTTCATCTTCCCAAGTGACGCTGAAGTTGGTGCAGATGCACTTGAAATTTTAAACTTACATGATGAAGTGCTTGAGCTTGGTTTAACACCAAACCGTGCAGATTGCTTAAACATGTTAGGTGTTGCATATGAAGTAGCTGCTATTTACGGCCGTGAAGTAAAACTTCCAGCTATCAACTTACAAGAATCAGCAGAAAAAACAGCTGATTACATTTCTGTAAGTGTAGAAGCGAAAGAAGAAAACCCGTTATACATTGCAAAAATGGTGAAGAACGTAAAGATTGGTCCATCACCAATGTGGATGCAAACTCGCCTTATGGCAGCTGGCATTCGTCCAATTAGTAATGTAGTTGATATTACAAACTACATTTTAATGGAATACGGTCAACCATTACATGCATTCGATTACGATAAATTAGGTTCAAAAGAAATCGTTGTTCGTCTAGCTAAAGAAGACGAAAGGATTCAAACATTAGATGATCAAGAGCGTAAATTACAAAGCCACCACCTTGTTATTACAAACGGTGAAAAAGCTTTAGCTGTTGCTGGTGTAATGGGCGGGGCGGATTCTGAAGTTGATAGTGAGACAGTAAACGTTCTAATTGAGTCTGCATACTTTGCAGGTCAAACAGTGCGCCGTACATCAAAAGACTTAGGTCTTCGTAGCGAATCAAGTGCACGTTTTGAAAAAGGAATCGACCCAACACGTACATTTGAAGCGATTCAACACGCAGCTGCTTTAATGGCAAAATATGCTGGCGGAGAAGCACTTGAAGGTGTAGTAGAAGCTGATAACTTACAAGTGCAAGAACGTACAGTATCTGTTACTGCTGAAAAAGTAAACCGTGTATTAGGTACAGATATTGCTGCGAGTGAAATGGGTACAATGTTCACAAACTTAAAATTCCCATTCACAGAAGTAGAAGGAACATTCCATGTGAATGTACCGGCACGTCGTCCTGACATTACAATTTCAGAAGACTTAGTAGAAGAAGTAGGTCGTCTGTATGGTTATGATCACATTCCAGTTACATTACCATCTGGAACAATGACACGTGGTAAATTAACATCAGCACAAACGAAACGTCGTAAAGTACGCCGCTTCCTAGAAGGTGCTGGTTTATATGAAGCAATCACATATTCATTAACAAGTGCTGACAAAGCGAAACAATACATGGTTGAACCAAACGAAAAAGCTCCTGTAAATCTTGCGCTTCCAATGAGCGAAGAGCGTAGCCAACTTCGTTTAAGCTTAGTACCACAATTGTTAGAAGCAGTTTCATACAATGTTGCACGTAAAAACGATAGCGTTGCTTTATATGAAGTAGGTTCTATCTTCTTACCAACAGAAGCAGGAGAACTTCCGAAAGAAGAACAACATCTTGCAGGTGTTATGACAGGTCTTGCTCTTCACCATGCATGGCAAGGTGAGAAGAAAGTTGTAGACTTCTTCGTTGTTAAAGGTGTATTAGAAGGATTATTCGACGTACTTGGCGTTGCAAACCAAATCACTTATGCACCAGCAAAACGTGAAGGTATGCACCCAGGCCGTACAGCTGACATCGTATTAGATGGTGAAGCAATCGGATTCATCGGTCAATTGCACCCGGAAACAGAAAAACAATTAGATGTGAAAAATACATTCGTATTCGAATTATCTCTTGCAAAAGTATTCGGTGCAGACGCTGAGGAAACTTACTACTTAGCAATTCCACGTTTCCCATCTATGACACGTGATATGGCTGTTGTAGTAACAGCAGAAACAAAAGCTGGTGAAATGAAGCAAGTAATTGCTGAAGCTGGCGGAGAACTTCTAAAAGAAGTAACACTATTCGACTTATACGAAGGTGAAAAAATGGAAGAAGGCAAGAAATCACTTGCATTTTCTATGAACTACTTCGATGCAGAACGTACATTAACAGACGAAGAAGTAACAGAAGCACATAGCCGTGTATTAACAGCGGTAGAAGAGAAGTTTGGTGCGGAGTTACGTAAGTAATAAAAGATTGCCGGATTAATTCCGGCAATTTTTTTTTATGATGCGATTGTCGAAAGTTGTTGGTAAGTCGATATATTATAAAAATCGCTGATATATTTGAAGTTGCGGTCGATATATTGCAAAAATCGCTGATATATTTTCTGGCGTCTTGCATCTTTCCCTCGAATGTAGTACATTAATTTTAGTTTAACAAAACGAAAGACGATGATAAGGAAAAGTAGTATATACTATAATCTAAAGCGAGTCAGGGGCGGTGAGAGCCTGATGAGGCGGTATATGTGAAGAACACCTTGGAGTTGCTAACCGAAATTGAAACTTGTATTCAAGAGTAGACTTAGACGGGAATCCGGCCTGTTACAAACCGGGAAGTATGTATTACATACGAGTTAAAGTTGGTCTTTATGACAAATTGGGTGGTACCGCGAAGTTTAACCTTTCGTCCCTTTATGGATGAAAGGTTTTTTTGTATTTAAATATATGAGTAAAGGAGAATTTTACTATGGAAAACACATTAGTAAAAAGTCTGTATAGAGATACAGATAAATACGCAGATCAAACAGTACAAGTATCGGGTTGGATTCGTAACTTACGTGATTCAAAAGCATTTGGTTTCATCGAATTAAACGACGGTAGCTTCTTCAAAGGTGTTCAAATCGTTTTCGATACAGAATTAGAGAACTTCAAAGAAATTGCAAAGCTTCCACTAAGCTCTTCAGTTAAAGTAGAAGGTAAAGTAATTGCAACACCTGGAGCGAAGCAACCATTTGAAATTAAAGCAGAAAAAATTGATATCGAGGGCTTATCAGATTCTGATTACCCACTTCAAAAGAAGCGTCACACGTTTGAATACTTACGTACAATCGCTCACTTACGTCCAAGAACAAACGCATTCTCTGCAACATTCCGCGTGCGTTCTATCGCAGCATTTGCAATTCACCAATTCTTCCAAGAGCGTGGATTCGTACATGTTCATACACCAATCATCACTGGTAGTGATACAGAAGGTGCAGGCGAAATGTTCCGCGTAACAACGCAAGACTTAAACAACGTACCAAAAGGTGAAGACGGACAAGTTGACGAAGCAAAAGACTTCTTCGGTAAAGAAACAAACTTAACAGTAAGTGGACAACTTAACGCTGAAGCTTATGCATTAGCATTCCGTGATGTGTACACGTTCGGACCTACATTCCGTGCAGAAAACTCAAACACAACTCGCCACGCAGCGGAGTTCTGGATGGTTGAGCCTGAGATTGCATTCGCTGAATTAGGTGATGTAATGGATCTTACAGAAGATATGCTGAAATATGCAATGAAATACGTACTAGAGCATGCACCAGAAGAAATGGACTTCTTCAACAGCTTCGTTGATAAAACAGTTCTAGAGCGCATGAACAACGTGATCAACTCTGACTTCGGTCGCATCACTTATACAGAAGCAATTAAAGTACTTCAAGAATCAGGTGCTGAATTCAAATACCCAGTAGAATGGGGTATTGACTTACAAACAGAGCACGAAAGATACTTATCAGAAGAAATCTTCAAACGCCCTGTATTCGTAACTGACTATCCGAAAGACATTAAAGCATTCTACATGCGTATGAACGAAGATGGTAAAACAGTAGCAGCTACTGACCTTCTAGTTCCTGGCATCGGCGAATTAATCGGCGGTAGCCAACGTGAAGAAAGAATGGACGTTTTAGTAGACAGAATTAAAGAATTAGGTATGAACGAAGAGGACTACTGGTGGTACTTAGAACTTAGAAAATACGGCGGTACAAAACACGCTGGATTCGGTCTAGGTTTCGAGCGCTTCCTAATGTACATCACTGGTATGGCTAACATCCGTGACGTAATTCCATTCCCAAGAACTCCAGGTTCTTCTGAGTTTTAAGATGAAAAAAGCGAGAGCAACTGCTCTCGCTTTTTTTGTTTGGAAAAATGTTGTTCATAGGTTCGTTCATCTCTCACATATAGTAAAACGAATGAAATATTTATGGGCAAGGGAAGGGGTTTTTGTACAATGGGGGAAATTCCAAGTCATACAAAGTGGACATTGCGTGACAAGTATATAGTAATCACTGGTGCAACAAGTGGTATTGGATTAGCGGCAGCTAAGGCATTTGCGGAGCGCGGTGCCAAGCTAGGAATTATTGCACGCAACGAGGCAAAAGCGAATGATGCTATTGCTCAAATTAAGGATGTAACGAATGGGGATGTGATGATAGATCTATTTTTAGCTGATATGGCTTCCCAACAATCTATACGCCGGGTAGCTACTGATATTTTAGAAAGGTGTCCGAGAATAGATATATTAGTGAATAATGCTGGTGCTTTATTTCAAACAAGGCAGCTTACAGAGGACGATTTGGAGATGACTTGGGCGGTTAACCATTTAGGTCCATTCCTAATCACTAATTTGCTGTTGGAGCGTTTAAAAGAAAGTGCTCCTGCTCGTGTTATCACCACCGCATCTCACGGTCACAAAATGACTAAAAAGGGAATTGATTTCGGTGATTTAGATGCAGAACAACTGTATCGTGGTGCTAAGAAATTCATGGGTGGTCCTACAATGCGTTATGCGCAATCAAAACTAGCAAATATTTTATTTACCGCTGAATTGGCAAAGCGGTTGGAGGGGACGGGTGTTAGTGCATACAGCTTCGATCCAGGGCTAGTGGCTACGAATTTCAACCAGGACAATGGTCTAGTTGCTCGCTTAACTATGGCAGCAATGAAACCTTTCTCTCGTACACCCGAGAAAGGTGCTGAAACTCTAGTATGGCTAGCAGAATCAACTGAATTTACTAATCATAGTGGTTATTACTATGCCGATAAGCAAATAGGAAAAATGTCTGAAGCTGCCTTGGATAAGGATGCCGCAAAACGTCTATGGGACATTAGTGAAAAACAGACAGGAGGATAAAAGAGTAGCCAGTATATGTTCAGATGGTTATGCTGAATAGTTTTTTACTCTTAAGTGAAAAGTAATCTTGGGGGTGATTGTAATGAGTAAGAAAGTGAAAACAGACCATTCTAGATCAAGCTTAGGTTCTCCGGAAGTGGAAGGACAAGGAACGACTACGCATGAAACGGGTTCTTATAAAGTACCTTCATCAAATAAGAAGCAGAAACGAAGTTAAACATAAAAAGGGAGTCATGGAGACTCTCTTTTTTAGGTGAATAGTAAATGAATATATATCAGATTAAATTTAAATATATAGATATAAATAAGAAGTGCGGCAAAAATAGGAACGTGTGAGATCCTATTTATCCATTTTTCATTCATAAAAGGCGAAAAGAATTCAATTCTTTTCGCCTTGTTTAGTTCATCCATATCCTGTCGATACTAAAAAGTAGTTATTTTTTCAGTAACCGAAACGCCTTCTCTGTATTAGCAAAATGCACTTTCACAAACTCAGGTAGTCTTTCTTTACCGACTTTTTGAATTAATTTAGCAGCGGCAATATCAACTTGTTTACCAGCACCTTTCGGAAGTTGCATACCAGCTTTTTTGCTTAGTTCGTCAAATTGTTTTACGAATGAGTAACGAGCTAAAATAGAAGCGGCGGCTACTGCTAAATGGACACTTTCACCTTTTGTAGCGAAATAAACATTTTCACGCTGTACCTGTTTTTGTTTCGCTAAATATTTATAGTATGTATCAGGCTGTGTAAATTGGTCGATTAAGATACCCTCAGGTGTTGTAGGTGCAATTTTAGCCAATAAGTTTGTGATGGCTTTGTTATGCAGTAAAGCCTTCAGTTTACCTTGGTTGTTTCCTTTATCAAATAGCTCGTTATATTTTTCATTATGAAGAACGAGGGAGCTGTAAGGAACAACGTGAAGGAGTTGTTTTGCAATCTCAGCAATTTGAGCATCATTTAAGTTTTTGGAGTCTTTTACACCGAGTTCTTTTAAAAGTGGAATTTGCTTCGCATCCACATATACAGCAACTACTGTCATCGGTCCGAAATAATCACCAGTACCTACTTCGTCTGATCCTAGAATAGACATTGTGCCGATGGAAGCGGGCGGCGCATAACGATGTGAATTGACCGATTTTTTTACAGCTGATTTTGGTGTTTGAGAGACGGTTTGCCAACGAGAAGCTTCTGCTTCAGCACGTCCACCTTGAAACATCACTTTCCCTGATTTATAAGCTGTAATTGTGCAAGATGGAACCTTTGCCATAAAGATACCGCCTTGCGGAATTTTGGGGCTAAGTGCTTGTTTGTATTGTTGTTTCATGTCTTCAATTACTGTAGAACTTGTTTGTATTACGATAGAATTTGACAAAATGGTCGCTCCTTTTTTATGTTGTTATTTTTATCATATCGGATTGTTCTTTCTGTTTCCATATTATGATGGTTCATGGTATGATAAACTTTAGGATTCTGTACGTGATTGGAGGCCGGTGAGTTGTCACAACAAAAGGGAAATAAAAGTCGAATTAATGTAGAAATATATGGTCAACAATATTCAGTTGTTGGCGATGAAAGTACAAGTCATATCCGCATGGTAGCAGCGATTGTGGATGATAAAATGCGCGAACTCAATGCCAAGAATCCTTCGCTTGATACGAGTAGACTAGCGGTATTGACGGCGGTAAACGTCATACACGATTACATAAAATTAAAAGAAGAACATGAGAAATTGAAAGAAAGTATGACACAAAAAGGAATTGAATAAACATGATTGATATTATTATCATTTTATTGCTTGTTATGGGATTCTTCCTCGGTTTACGCAGAGGATTTATTTTGCAACTTGTAAAGTTAACAAGCTTTATTATCGCATACCTCGTTGCATACTGGTATTGTAAAGATTTAGCGCCAGCACTTGCGAAAATTATTCCGTATCCATTTGATAAGAATGTTTCTGTTCCAGAATGGATAGATGCGAATAATATTGAGGGTGTCTTCTATCAAGCAATTGCGTTTATCGTATTATTTATTATTACAAAAATCGCACTTTCACTACTTGGTAATTTACTGAATATGTTTGCAGAAATCCCAGTTTTAAAGCAAGTCAATGCGGTTGCTGGGGCACTTCTTGGCTTTTTAGAAGTGTATATCATTCTGTTTGTCTTAATTATTGTTGGATCAATTCTTCCAATTGAACAAATACAAACACCATTACAAAAATCATCAATTAGCAAAATAATTGTAGACGATACACCGATTCTTTCTGAAAAGGTGAAGGAACTATGGCAGACAGGTAGCAGAGTGTAACTTCTCTTTTTTCGGAAAGAGAAGTTTTTTTCTATGAAAGAAAGGCGGGGCAATGATGAAAGTGAATAAAAAACAAGTTATCAAATTACTAGAGACAATCGGCCTGTTTATGGAACTAAAGGGCGCAAATCCATTTAAAATATCTGCATTCCGTAAAGCGGCGGCAGCGCTAGAAAGTGATGACCGTAGTCTTTCTGAAATTGAAGATTTCACAAAGATTCCAGGTATCGGAAAAGGAACGGCAGCAGTTATTCAAGAATATATAGAATCGGGAACATCTGAAGTACTACAAGAACTTGAAAAAGAAGTGCCAAGCAGTTTATTACCACTATTAAAACTACCAGGCCTTGGTGGTAAGAAGGTGGCCAAGTTATACAAAGAACTTGGTGTTGTTGATATGGAAACGTTAAAAGCTGTTTGTGAAGAAAATAAAGTACAAGCTTTAGCTGGATTTGGTAAGAAAACAGAAGAGAAAATATTAGAAGCAATTGATCAAGTAGGCTCTCGTCCAGAGCGTTTACCAATTGCGATGGTATTGCCTATTGCCGGGGAAATAGAGGAGAAATTGTCGAATGTTGCTGAAATAATCCGTTTCTCACGTGCTGGTAGTTTACGCCGTGTTCGTGAGACAGTGAAGGACTTAGATTTCATCATTGCAACGACAGAGCCAGCAGTAGTACGTGAACATTTACTACAATTTGATAATATGATTGAAGTGATTGCAAGTGGAGATACGAAAGTATCTGTTCGTCTTCAATATGAATATGATATTTCAATTGACTTCCGCTTAGTAAAACCAGAAGAATTTATTACAACTCTTCACCATTTCACAGGATCAAAAGACCATAACGTAAAAATGCGCCAAATTGCGAAAGATAGAGGCGAGAAAATTAGTGAGTACGGTGTAGAAAACTTAGAAACAGGTGAAGTGAAAACATTTGAAACGGAAGAGGATTTCTTCGCTCATTTCGGTCTTCCATTCATCCCACCAGAAGTGCGTGAAGATGGAAAAGAAATTGAATTAATTAAAGAGTATCCGAACTTAATTCAGTTCTCTGATATACAGGGTGATTTACATATGCA
Source organism: Bacillus sp. S4 (assembly GCF_040838205.1). NCBI lineage: Bacteria > Bacillati > Bacillota > Bacilli > Caryophanales > Bacillaceae > Bacillus > Bacillus sp. S4. The sequence goes on along the minus strand of NZ_JBFPJI010000038.1, from coordinate 6,080 downwards.
TACAACGTGGAGTGACGGTGCTTTTTCAATTGAGGAAATGGTACAAGCATGTCGTGCTCGTGGGTATAAATTTATGGCAATTACTGATCACTCGCAATACTTGAAAGTAGCGAACGGTTTAACGAAAGAGCGTCTTCGTGAACAAGCGAAAGAAATTGAACGTATGAATGAAAAGTATCCAGACATTACAATTTTGCGCGGAATCGAAATGGACATTTTACCAGATGCGACACTTGATTTTGATGATGAAGTATTAGCAGAACTAGATTATGTCATTGGAGCCATTCACTCTAGCTTCTCACAAGACCGTGAAACGATTATGAAACGTCTTCGCACTGCACTTGAGAATAAACATGTGACAATGATTGCCCATCCGACAGGACGTCTTCTTGGGCGCCGTGAGGGTTACGATGTAGATACAGATTTATTAATCCAGCTCGCAAAAGAAACAAATACAGTTTTAGAATTAAATGCAAATCCAAACCGTCTAGATTTAAGTGCGAAATTATTAAAACAAGCACAAGATGCTGGTGTAAAAGTAGCGATTAATACGGATGCTCATACACTTGAAATGTTAGAAGATATGGAAACAGGTGTAGCGGCAGCACGTAAAGGTTGGATTCAAAAAGATAACGTGATTAACACATGGGATATTGAACGTTTATTAGACTATATTAAACGTAATAAGTAACACAAGGGGGACCTGCAACATGTTAGAAAGAACGTTGCGTGTATTAGAATACAATAAAGTAAAAGAACAATTACTTGAACATACAGCATCTTCACTTGGTCGTGATAAAGTGAAGAATTTAGTGCCAAGCACAGATTTTGAAGAAATTGTGGAACTGCAAGAAACAACGGATGAGGCAGCGAAAGTTATCCGTTTAAAAGGACATGTACCACTTGGAGGGATTTCTGATATTCGCTCAAATGTTAAGCGTGCGAAAATTGGAAGTATGTTAAGTCCGCATGAGTTAATCGAAATCGCAAGTACGATGTATGGTAGCCGCCAGATGAAACGATTTATTGAAGACATGGCTGAGAATGGCGTAGAGCTTCCAATTCTAGAAGGACATGTCGCGCAAATTGTATCTTTATATGATTTAGAAAAGAAAATTACAAACTGTATCGGTGACGGCGGTGAAGTAGTCGATAGCGCAAGTGACAAATTGCGTGGTATTCGTAACCAAATTCGTACTGCGGAAAGCCGTATTCGTGAGAAATTAGAAAACATGACGCGTTCTTCAAACGCACAAAAAATGTTATCAGACGCAATTGTAACGATTCGTAACGAACGTTACGTAATCCCAGTAAAACAAGAATACCGCGGCGTATATGGTGGTATTGTTCACGATCAATCTGCTTCTGGACAAACGTTATTTATCGAACCGCAAGTAATCGTGGAATTAAATAATGCGCTTCAAGAAGCACGTGTGAAAGAAAAACAAGAAGTAGAACGCATTTTAATGATGCTAACAGAAGAAGTAGCAGTGGAAGCTGATATCATTTTATCAAACGTAGAAGTAGTTGCAAATCTTGATTTTATTTTTGCGAAAGCTCTTTATGCGAAGCGAATTAAAGCGACGAAGCCAATCGTAAATAATGAACGCTACATGGATTTAAAACAAGCACGCCATCCGCTTATTGATCCGGAAATTATCGTGCCAAATAACATTATGCTTGGTAAAGACTTTACAACAATCGTTATTACAGGACCGAATACAGGTGGTAAAACAGTTACACTGAAAACAGTCGGTATTTGTGTCTTAATGGCGCAATCTGGTCTTCATATTCCGGTAATGGATGAATCAGAGATATGTGTATTTAAAAACATCTTTGCTGATATCGGTGATGAGCAATCGATTGAACAAAATTTAAGTACATTCTCTTCTCATATGGTAAACATTGTAGATATTTTAGAAAAAGCTGATTTTGAAAGTTTAGTCCTATTTGATGAATTAGGTGCTGGGACAGATCCGCAAGAAGGGGCTGCACTAGCGATTTCTATTTTAGATGAAGTATGTAACCGTGGTGCTCGCGTTGTTGCAACGACGCATTACCCAGAATTAAAAGCATATGGATACAATCGTGAGCAAGTTATTAATGCGAGCGTTGAGTTCGATGTGAATACATTAAGCCCAACGTACAAATTATTAATCGGTGTACCAGGACGTAGTAACGCCTTTGAAATTTCGAAGCGTCTTGGTTTGTCTGATCGCGTTATTGATCGCGCTCGTAATCATATTAGTACAGATACGAATAAAATCGAAAATATGATTGCAAAGCTAGAAGAAAGCCAAAAAAATGCAGAGCGCGAACGAAAAGAAGCGGAAGAACATCGTAAGCAATCTGAAAAACTTCATCGTGAATTACAGCGTCAAATTATTGAATTTAACGATGAGCGCGATGGAAAATTATTAAAAGCGCAAAAAGAAGGGGAAGAAAAAGTCGAAGCTGCGAAGAAAGAAGCAGAAGGCATTATTCATGAACTTCGTCAATTGCGTAAAGCGCAGCTTGTAAATGTGAAAGACCATGAGCTTATTGAAGCGAAGAGCCGTCTAGAAGGGGCAGCGCCAGAGCTTGTGAAGAAACAAAAAGTAAATGTGAAAAATACAGCGCCGAAACAACAATTACGACCAGGTGATGAAGTAAAAGTGTTAACGTTCGGTCAAAAAGGTCAATTGCTTGAAAAAGTAAGTGATACAGAGTGGAGCGTACAAATTGGTATTCTGAAGATGAAAGTGAAAGAATCCAATATGGAATACATTAATACACCGAAGCAAACTGAGAAAAAAGCAGTCGCAAGTGTGAAGGGTAGAGATTATCACGTGTCGTTAGAGCTAGACCTTCGCGGTGAACGTTATGAAGATGCAATGATGCGCGTTGAAAAATATTTAGACGATGCACAGCTTGCAAGCTATCCTCGTGTGTCAATTATTCACGGTAAAGGAACAGGAGCGCTTCGCCAAGGTGTACAAGATTACTTGAAGAAACATCGCGGCGTGAAAAACTACCGCTACGGTGACATGGGCGAGGGAGGCCTAGGCGTAACAGTTGTCGAATTAAAATAGCAAACAACCAAACAAAAGGGGAAACCATTATATGTTTATGGACAAACTTGCAAAAGTATTGTTAGCTTGTTGCGGAATATTTTTGGTGATTGGGGTAATTTATTTAGTTGTTTTTGCGAAGTAAAGGAGCGTCAATCTTGGCATAATGATATTGCCATGGATTGACGCTTTTAATCTATAAGAAAAGGAATAAAACATGAAAATCAACCAATACATAAGCGAAGTAAAATCCTGCTCAAGACGCGAAACAGACCGTCTTATTAAAGCAGGACGTATCGCGATTAACGGTGAAATTTGCACGCACGGTACAATCGTGAGCGATGGTGATGTTGTAACGATTGATGGACAGGTTATTGCAAAAGAAGAGAAGGAAAAGGTGTATATCGCCTTTCATAAACCAGTTGGAATTACTTGTACAGCAGCTGATCATATTGAAGATAATATTATTGATTATATCAATTACCCAGAGCGAATCTTTCCTGTTGGACGGTTAGATAAAGCGTCGGAAGGACTCATTTTATTAACGAATGACGGCACGATTGCCAATCGAATTCTACACGGTGATTATGAGCATGAGAAAGAATATGTTGTTACGGTTGATAAGCCTTTTACAGATTGGTTTATTGATATGATGTCCAGTGGTGTAAAGATTAAAGATGGAATAACAAAGCCATGTAAAGTGATAAGAGTCGATCAATCAACATTTCGCATCGTTTTAACCCAAGGAATGAACAGGCAAATTCGCAGAATGAGCCGTGCTTTCGGGTTTACTGTAACAAAGCTAAAGCGAGTACGCATTATGAATATAGAGCTGAATGGACTAGAATCTGGAAAATGGCGAAACATTACAGCTGACGAATTAGAAATATTAATAGGGCAGTTATAGGGAGAAAAGTTTTCTCCCTATATTTTTTTGTCAGAAAAAATAAAACTATTGATTTTTTAAAAAATAGCCCATATAATAAAAAACAACAAGTTTCGACAAGATATTTTATAAAAGTAATGATGAGGACATGAGTTGTTTTTGACGATTCTCAGAGAGGGAAGCCTTAGGCTGTGAGCTTCCTAATACGGAAAGACAAACTTACCACCTCTAAACTTCAAGAGTGAACTGCATGATGCATTGTAATTCTTGGCGGATAAAACCGTTATCAATTTACACGAGCTATAAAATGAGCTTATTTCGTTATAAATTCATTTTATTAGAATAAGGGTGGAACCACGATTTCAACACTCGTCCCTTTGTTAGGGACGGGTGTTTTTTGCGTTCTTTTATAGGGAAGTATGCTTGAAAGAGGATATGTGACGGACTTTGATTCAGAATATTTTGTTAATCAGATAATTATTTAGGAGGTTAGTAGAAATGAAATCATCTTTAAAGTTTTCTGAGATGTTTGCAATAAGTTTAATGTTATTTGCACTATTTTTCGGTGCAGGTAATATGATTTTCCCACCAGCGTTAGGACAAGGTGCTGGAACAGATGTATGGATCGCGTTATTTGGCTTTATCGTAACAGGTGTAGGACTGCCTTTATTAGGGGTTATTGTTATAGCTCTAAAGGGAGATATTAATGAATTAGCAGGACGTGTACATCCTATATTCGCACTTGTTTTTATCACTGCAATTTACTTATGTTTAGGCGTATTCGTAAGTGTTCCACGTACAGGAACAGTTGCTTACGAAATGAGTGTTGCACCGTTTTTACCAAGTGAAATAGCTGGTCAATCATATCCACTTGTTATCTTTACACTTATTTACTTTGCAGTAACTTTCTATTTAGCTTTAAACCCATCGAAATTAGTGGGACGCATCGGTAAAGTGTTAACTCCAATTTTGTTAGCTGTTATTGCAATTATTGTAGGTAAAGCAATTATTACGCCAATGGGAGAGTTTGGTGCACCGACAGAAGCGTATAGTGCTCCTCTTTTTAAAGGTTTTATCGACGGATATTTAACTTTAGATGGACTTGCAGCACTCGTTTTCGGAAATGTTGTCATTAGTGCTTTAAAAGCAAAAGGTATTACAAATAAGAACAGTATTGCGAAAGTAACAATCTTTGCAGGATTTATTGCAGCACTTGGTTTACTTCTTGTTTATTTGGCGCTTGCTTACCTTGGAGCTTCTAGTGTTTCACTTGGAATGGGAGCAAACGGAGGGATCATTTTAACAAACGTCGTAAATCATTTATTTGGTAATTACGGAATGTTATTACTAGGCATCGCAATTACAGCAGCATGTTTAACAACTTCTGTTGGTATTGTTGCAGCTTGTGGAGAATATTTCTCTTCGTTATTACCGAAGCTTTCTTATCAAAAAGTTGTTTTCATTTTTTGTGTATTAGCATTTATGGTAGCGAATCTTGGTTTAACTCAGTTAAATGCATTAGCATTGCCAATTTTAATTGCAATTTATCCAATTGGTATCGTATTGATCGTATTATCACTCGTTGAAAACTACGTTCGTCTTCCATTAGCGATGTATGTAGGTGGTATTGTAGGATCATTTGCGATTAGCTTCTTTGATGGATTACACAATGCAGATCTTCAAATTGCAGAACTAACACCTATTTTAGATAAAATCCCATTATATAGCGTAGGGATTGGTTGGCTAGTTCCAGGTATGATCGGTATAGGAATTGGTTATATAGTTTCTAAGTTTCAAAAGCAAGAAATTGCTGTAGAAAAATAGAGAAAAGAGGCTTTCTATGAAAGGAAGCCTCTTTTTTTGTAGAAAAAGCCGTATATAAAAAAATTTAGATATTAAAAAAATTATACGTAATATAGTTGACAATAAAATTAGCATTAGGCTAAGATTGACTTAGTTGTGGAAATATTGGAAGGGAAGTGAGGGGAGCAGGGGAAGAGGTTTTCTATGACTATATCATTTTTGGAAGAAGAGGTGATAGAACAATAGAATTAGGTAGTTTATTTTTTTTGTGGTCTGTTGAGAATGATAATCAGTAAAGAGATTGAATTATTTTAGAGTGCTTTTTATAGGGAATATAGAGG
>NZ_JBFPJI010000443.1:0-2291 GCF_040838205.1 Bacillus sp. S4 | reverse complement strand
ATATTTTGGTGATGAATATAAAATTTGAAAGTAGGATAAGTGAATGTGGAACATAAAAGAAGAAGATTTAGACTTTTTCAAAGTTACAAATAAAAACCGATTAAGTCCTGATGGTGTAATGGCATTTTTAGTTGGAGTCTTTGTATATGCTTCATTACCGATGTTTTTTATTATTTTGGGTTTTTTACAACTTGGTTGGGAGGCTTATCCAAAATCTTTTGAACGAATAATTGTTTCTGTAGAATTAGTATTATATATTCTGCAAATCCTTTTTTTGATTATCTATTCATTTCCGAAATTAAGATTTAAATTACAAAAGTTACAAGCCGTTGTAATTGTTTTTAACTCGTTTCAGGTTGCAACGGTAGGTTATGCGTATGTATTAATTGAAGCAATATTTGGATATTATTGTGAAAATCTAACGGTATTTTATGTAGGTCTATTATTATTAGGAGCGATAATTACTCATATTGTAATAACAATCCATACTTTTAAAAAAGCAAAATATGGAGGCTATAAGTTGGAAGGGGGGACGGCTTCATTTTTTAATAATACAAAACTATGGATGTTCATTGGGATAGTTATTTATGTAGTTGTCCTTTTGATATTAATCTTTGCAAGTATTCATTTTGCGCTAGGGCCAATGGTGTTCTATTTTTTACAAACAATAATATTATATGTATTCGCAGTTGCATCAGCAGAATTCGTCCTATTGGTGTATTGTCGCTTTAAATTTCCATCATTTAATATTACATGGGAACAACATGAAAAGGAACGTCAAGAATTTATAGCAAATAGAAAAAGAATAATAGAAAAAGAACAAAAGCGAAACAAAAATTGAAATGAGATTTGTAAATGATAGTCATAAACTGGTTTTTTATGTGTGTGGAAGGATCTATTTGTGAAGAATTAAAACACTGTATAAGGGGTAGAGGTTATGAAAGTTCAGTATAAAGCATTATCGCTTTTAAATTTAATAAGCATCACTCAAATAGTAAAAAAGGATGATTGGTTGTTACCAGCTATCGCACTTAGAAATCAAGTAGTTCATAACGATATATACCCAATAGGACCTGTTCTTTTTACGTATTCACCATTAGAGAATGAACCGGAATATGGTGAATATATGTATTGTGTTCCAGTGAATGGACGGGTAAATATGGAAGAGGGTTCATCGTATGAGTATATTGATGCAATTCTTATTGAAGAAGCACTTTGTGTTAGATTCTCAGATGAAGATGGTGATATTGAAGACGCTTATCGTGTTTTAAATGAATTTGCTGAACAAAATCATATGAAATTAGATAGTAGCTTTTATCACGTATGCTTAGATGTATATGGTGATATGTGGTTGGATATTTATGCTCCTATTATTGAAGTAGGTGAATTAGTACGATGATAGTTGAGGAACAAAGCATTGCTTTTCAAAATGTTGTATCGAGAGAATATTTTTTTCACTATACTGATATGGAAAAAGTAATAGAAGATTTGTTGGCAGAAATTGCGCAAGCGAATTTAACGGTCAAAGGCCCAATGTTTTATGCATTGAAAAATGTACCATCAGATGGAGATATGTTTATTGAATTATTTATGCCAGTACATGAGAGTAGTATTCCTATATCAGAAACAATGAAGTTTCGAAGTTATTATTATGTTGATAACATGCTAATGAAAAGATACGCAGGAGATTTTGAAAGATTAACAGAGTATGCGTATGCTGAGATGCTTCAGTATATGGAAGATAATGAGCTTGATATGATTTCGCCTATTTATCATATATTTAGCGGTGATGAAGAGCTACAGTATGTTGAAGTGAAAATTGCGGTGGATACACAATAATAATTTAACGTATTTTTAGTTCTGGAAAATGAAAAGTAAAAGCCTAATTGTTGTTTTTAGTGGGAAGAGGGCTACATATGTGGTTATTTTCAAAAGAAAAAACTTTGTACTTTCAACAAGAGTGTGAGGATAAAACTGGGGAATTAATTAATCTGCAAATCTTGGAGAAAGTACCAGTAGATGATTGCATAATAGCTGCTGAAATGATTGATGTATTGTTTATATACTCTGAACTTGCAAGGATTTTATATATGAGCAATAAAGAATTATTCCGAATGATTGCTATTTTTATTGGTGCATTTGAAATTTTCGTACAAATTTCAAATACAACGAAAGTGATTATTTAATGTATTCCAGTAGATGAAGAAATGGAAGAAAAAGTGTTTTCGGATATGAAAGTAATTGGTTTTAAATATAAGAAAAAATCCACTGATGAAGATATAGAAGAAATA
>NZ_JBFPJI010000442.1:0-2293 GCF_040838205.1 Bacillus sp. S4 | reverse complement strand
GTACTTTAGTATAGCCTACTTACATAATAAGTAAAAGTCTCATACTAATGTAAAATCTTACATATTTAAAAAAATAATATATTACTAATAAAAAAAGAGACTTAAACTAAGTCCCTTATTACAGATCATTATAATTTTCTACCATATTTATTATGTAACACGTCCTTACAATCAGCCCACTTTGGAATCGTATCACTTTCCCAATTTGTAAATTCTAATTCATTCGCTATCTTTCTTGCTATTTTCATGGCTTGTAAATGGCTTCCATTACTACGATACTCTTTCATACATTCCTTATTCTCCCAAACCGTTAACGTCCAAAACGTATGCCATCCTTCTTTTGCAAATGAAGAATGTATTAAGCCATTCGCTTTATTCGCCTGTAATCCAGCTCTCGTTGTATATATAAAAAAGAACGGTAACATCCTTTTTCCTTTTAGACGCATTCTAGTAACAGAAATAAACATATTCTACATCCTCTCACGTAAAATATTATAAGTTATTACAAAAAATTTTCGTATTTTTATAAATATGTTACTGAAGCTTATGAATACGTGCCAATTACTATTAGTTAGAGACTTTTACTCATTAATATACAACAGAATTTCTCAAATGTTTTATCTTTATATTCTGGAACCCTTGTTAAGTGATCAAAATAACTATATGAAAATTTAAATATGTGCCCAAAATCCCAATTAAATTCACTGTAGTCTTTAAGCCAGAATGCATTATCTAGCGGAAGTGTATCAACTTGTTTTGCTTTTGTGAGAGGTAAACGATCTACAGGAGAATTCAATATTATTTGGGCATTCGGCATTAAATTGCGACTTTTTCTAAGTACATAAACTAGCTTTAATAGTGGTTTTATTCCTCGTTGAAATAATTCTATATGCCCTAAGTCATATAATACATTAATCGCATGTGAAAAGGTAAGCATATGGCCAATTAAATCGTGATGTGATTCCGCCTTATATATAACATGAAATTTTGATAACTCATTTAAAATGAATTTTGATAATTGCTTTGGGTTTTTAATTTCACTTTGAATCTCATCATTACTTATACTTAATTGCTTTACTTCTTTAGTTGTAAAACCAATCCAAGACCTACCGGGAATTGTTTTTTGAAACGATAATATAAGGTTTGCTATATTATTAATATCTTGCTCACTCCCCCAATGACTTAACTCCTTAATGGCTAGTAAACTTAAAGAAGCGTAAATTACATTATGACCAACCCAATGGAGTTCATCAATCGTTTGTTCCAAAGATTTGATTATCGTTTCTTCAGCACTTTGATAATTGACACCTTGTTTATTATCAATTGTTTCGCCTAACCTTTGCTTATGGAGCATCATTTTCGCTTGAGAATAAATGTTACAGGCAGTTTTTTCATCAATGTTATTGTTTTTAGTAAAAAAATAACTAGCAATTGCAGCTGCTCCAAAATGTGCATGCCAAATATCATTTGTTTCTTTTTTACACTGAGATATAATTGAAAGCCCATCTTTTAATACATTTATATTTTCCATCTCTATTATCCCCTCTAAATCCTAATAAAAATGGCTTTTTAGCATCTACAAAGTTGCCAAAAAGCCAGGTAAAAACTCTCGAAACATTTCTACCTTAGCTTAAGGAAGGTGTTAACACAAATAAGATATGATTCATCCCATCACTCTTATTCAAAAATCTATGCTTCACGTTCGGTGGAATACGGACAACATCTCCTTCTTCTAAAAAATATTCATTCCCTTCCAATTCCACATACACTTCCCCTTTCATTACAACTGCAATTTCTTCCTTATCTTCGTGGGAATAGTGGCTTTCTGTTGTATTTGCATATCCATTTAAATCCATCATTAACATTTCAATACGAGCTTTCATAAAATCTGGTGTTAATACATCATAAACAATATGATCATTATTTTCTCGATATACTTTTTTCCGATCTTTCTTCTTAGAAATAAGCGAGTCTGTATCAATATCATTAATAAAAAGAGTAAATAGCGGTACATTTAATGCTTTCGCTATTAATTCCAATACATTTAAAGAAGGATTGGCATGTCCTCTTTCAATTTGACTAATAAGTGAAGTACTGATTCCTGCATAATCAGCAAATTCACGAATTTTCATATTATTTTTCTTACGATAACTTAAAACAGTTTGACCTAGTCGATAATGAATCATTTTTAAAACTTCCTTTCGTCCATCATAATACATCTTTCATCCCTTTTGTGCTGACATACTAAACAGTGGCAATTAATCCTTCCTTATTTCAGCTTAGGCTTATATAC
>NZ_JBFPJI010000441.1:0-2300 GCF_040838205.1 Bacillus sp. S4 | reverse complement strand
ACTTATTACATAATAGGAGGAAAACATGAGTGCTATAGCTGGCATTATTCACTTTAATAATGAGCCTGTGTCGATTGAACATGGAAGAGGAGTAATGAGTTGTTTAAGTAAATACCCTGCTGATGATATTCGAATATGGCACAAGAAAAATATATTCTTTGGCTGTCATGCACAATGGATCACACCAGAATCAATCGGTGAACAATTACCTTATTATGATGTTGAAGCGAAATTAATTATTACCGCTGATGCAATCATTGATAATAGAATTGAGTTGTTTGATAGGTTGCAAGTGGATAATGTTAAAAGAAAAGGGATGGCTGACAGTGAATTGATTTTACGTGCTTATCAAAAATGGGGAGAGGAGTCCCCAAAGTATTTAGTCGGTGACTTCGCCTTTATGATTTGGGATGAACGTAATCAAAAATTGTTTGGTGCAAGGGATTTTTCAGGAAGCCGAACTCTTTATTATTTTCGTGACAATCAACGAGTCGCTTTTTGTACGATAATAAGCCCGCTATTATCATTACCGTATGTACGTAAAGAATTAAATGAGCAGTGGTTAGCCGAGTATTTGGCGGTATCTGGCATGATAGATGCAGTAGATACTTCGATCACACCGTATAAACATATAGAACAAGTACCCCCAGCACATAGTATTTTGATAGATAAAAATAAAATAAAGCTTATGAGATATTGTACTCTAACTGTAAATGAGAGGCTGAAATTAAAGTCAAACGAAGAGTACATAGAAGCGTTTCAAGAAGTCTTTCAAAAAGCGGTAGATGCTAGATTACGTACACGCCTTAATGTAGGTGCTCAGTTAAGTGGTGGATTGGATTCAGGGGCTGTTGTCAGTTTTGCAGTTAATACAATGCGGAAAGAAAATAAACGGTTACATACTTTTAGCTATATTCCACCACATGATTTCGTAGATTTTACACCTAAACAGCTAGTGCCTAACGAGAGTGTGTATATCAAATCAACTATAGAACATGTAGGAGGAATTAGGGAGCATTACTTAGATTTTAAGGGGAAAAATTCCTATTCAGAGATAGATAGTTTTTTAGAAATACTAGAGACGCCATATAAGTTCTTTGAAAACTCATTTTGGTTAAAAGGGATGTTTGAAAAAGCTCATGAGGAAGGTGTTGGAGTATTATTAAATGGTGATAGAGGGAATTTTACCATTTCGTGGGGATATGCCTTAGAGTACTATGCTATCCTGTTAAAAAAACTGAAATGGATTCGTCTTTATAAAGAATTAAATCAATATAGTAAAAATACAGGTGGAGATAGGTTACGCAGAATACCAGATATATTTAGGGCGGGATTTCCGATTGTGGATCGGATTTTTTCGCAAAATAAAAGGCCGATGTTAATCAATCCGGAATTTGCAAAGAATACAAGGGTTTTTGAGAAGTTTGAAGAATATGGGTTAGAACAAACAGGGTGGTATTCTGAGTCAAATATATATGAGGAACGCCGAAAGCATTTTGAAGATGTTTTTCATTGGAATGCAGGTAGTACACTTGCAGCAAAATTATCTTTACGCTACGGATTATGGAAGCGTGATCCAACTAATGATATACGTGTAATTCGTTTTTGTTTATCAGTACCTGAAGGACAATATGTGCAAAATGGATTAGATCGAGCTTTAATCCGAAGATCTACAGAAAAAATGCTGCCAGATAAGGTCAGATTGAATCAGTGTACTAGAGGTGTTCAAGGGGTTGATTGGGTCCATCGGATGATTCCACATTGGAATACATTTATAGACGAAATAGAGCAACTAAGCATAGATAAAAAAGCTTTAGAATATTTAAATGGTCGGGTCATAAAAGAAGCTCTAAACAAAGTTAGAGAAGATATGCGACCTGAAAATGCTATTAATTTTGATTATAAAGTTTTAATGCGTAGTTTAATTGTTTATCGATACATTAAAACATTTATTTGAAGGGGGGTGATAATATGAAAAAAGAATGGGAGAAACCTATTTTAGAGGTATTGGATGTGAAGATGACAATGTTAGGGAAAGATGGCGACTTTACTGATGCAGCTTTTCCTGACAATACTCCTAAGGGCAAGTTAACTTTTAGTTAGATGATAGAAATAAAGTATTTCATTTATTTTATTCAAATGTTCAAACCGAAATGGATTTTGTATATTTGAAACAATATGGATTAATTTACATGCTAAATCTCCTTGTACGTGAAAATGTATAAGGAGATTTAATATTACTATCGTTATATTGGGGTGAACAAGATGTTAATGACTAAAACCGATATAGTATATAAAGC
>NZ_JBFPJI010000440.1:0-2337 GCF_040838205.1 Bacillus sp. S4 | reverse complement strand
ATAATATACGGGAGATATGTAAACGGTACTTAGAAAGGGAAGGGTATGAGGTATACACTGCTGTGAACGGAGCGGAAGGATGGAATATATTTCAACAATTTCAACCAGATCTAATTATTTTAGATTTGATGATGCCAGAAAAAGATGGTTGGGAACTATGTGAGGAAATTCGCCAACATTCCAATGTACCTATTGTCATGTTAACCGCGAGAGGAGAAGAAAGGGAGCGGATTTTAGGATTAACAATGGGGGCAGATGATTATGTAACAAAACCCTTTTCGCCTCGTGAATTAGTATTAAGGGTACAAATTATACTAAGAAGAGGAAATCAATTAACACCTCAAGGAATAGAGCCTGAATCAGGAATGATAGAGTTTCTAGATTTGAAAATTGATCCAACGAAAAGACGTGTATTTGTTTGTCAATATGAAATAGAGCTAACGGTGAAAGAGTTTGAGGTGCTTTATCTCATGGCAAAACATCCTAAACAGGTGTTTTCACGGTCTCAACTTCTTGAACAAATTTGGGGATTTGAGTATGAAGGTTGCACAAATGCAGTAACTGTATTAATGAGTCGTTTACGTGAGAAATTGGAGAAACATACAACAAAGAATCGTTGGGTTCATACGGTTTGGGGCATCGGTTATTGTTTTGAACCAGATGGAGGAAACGATAAATGAAGTTACGATATCAACTGTTATTGATGAATCTATTAAGCACGGGTATCATGGTAATTTCTATATGGTACAGTGAAAGGCAAATGTTACTTAGACCAGAACAGACACGATTATTAATAGTAATAGTAATTGTAGCTATGATTATTTCTACGATCATTTATTGGTTAATGACACGTCCTATAATGAGGTCTATTCAAAATTTAATTGCCTTAACCAAACAATTTAGTGATAGACAATTTGGAACGATGTACATAATAGGGAAAGAACCAGAAGAGTTTAAAGAATTAGCGGAAGCTTTTCAAGAAATGGCCAAAAAACTAAACGAAAGCTTTGCTAAGTTAGAAAAAGGAGAAAAAGCACGTACAGAGCTGATTGCGAATATTTCCCACGACTTACGAACTCCTATGGCTAGCATACAATTGATGGTAGAAGCGTTACAAGATGGATTAATTGAAGACCCTGATATGAAACAACAATATTTAAAGACAATCCTAAATGATATACAACGATTAAGTGGATTAATTAATGATTTATTTGACCTTTCTAAGTTAGAACTTGGACAAGAAGTTTTTCATCCAAGTTTAATACATGTAGATAGCATTCTATTAAAAGTAATAGATTCACATGATATCTTATTGCAAGATAAAGAGATTGATTTGCAATTGCATGTTTCTGAGACATTACCACGAATTTGGATTATGCCATGTAAAATAGCACGAGTTATCAATAATTTGTTGCATAACGCGATTCGGCACTCTCCTACATGTGGAACAATCGAATTAATTGTAGAGGAAAATAAACAGAAGCAGCAAGTCCAATTCACTTTGTGTGATGAAGGGGAAGGGATTTCTCCAGATGATCAATTGCGTATATTTGACCGTTTTTTTAGAACGGATCCATCAAGAAGTTCACAATCTGGAGGTTCTGGACTTGGTTTAGCCATTGCAAAATCGCTAGTTGAACTGCATAAAGGACAAATAGGTGTTCGGGACCGCCAAGATGGGAAGCAGGGATGTGAATTTTGGTTTACTCTTCCTGTTACATCAGAAAAAAATGAGTCGGTTGAAAGACTTTTGTAACATTTACGAAAGGAAATTGAAAGATATATATAATAAGATTACTGTATCGAGGGTGATTATATTTTAATCTGAAGTGAATAGTATAAGTATAATTTCATCTTTTGTAATCTTGTAGATATGATGAAAGAGAGGAAGAAATAAAATGGGTCAAATGAAAAAATAACTCCCGCAGCTTTAGCGTGTGCTTGTTCTAGTAAGTCCAGTTTTTTCTTTAAAAGTAGAAGTAAGTACAGTATCTTACTCTTCTAGTTCAATCACTTCTGTTGAAAAAGAAAACCTGTCATTAAATATTAAAAATGGACAGGTGCCAGAAGAAAGGTTCAATTTCAACAGGTGTAATTAAAACAGATGATTAAAAACTAGTTCGTTCAGATGTACTAGAAAAATAAAGAGGTATGGAAAAAGGAACATTATTTTCTAAACTGCCTTTATGGAATAAAAATAAAGGAATCACATACATAAAAAATATATTGAACAGAGGTAATTACACGATGATTTTAAAGTTATTATTTATACTTTTTGGCGTAGTCTTAGTATTATGGGGTATATATAGAATGAAAACGGATGAAGCATTTATAGGG
>NZ_JBFPJI010000439.1:0-2355 GCF_040838205.1 Bacillus sp. S4 | reverse complement strand
GTAATACAGCTTTACCCTTTGGAACTGAAGGTACTGACTTAATTGGGTCTGAACTCCATACTTCATTATCATTATCTGATTCTCTCAACACACCTATCTCAACCATTTTCTCCGCAGTTTTTTGATCTATAATTAATACTTGTTTGCCATCAATTTCTGCTTTTTTCACTTTATATAAAGTGTTGGTCTTAATTTCACGTTTATGCTGATTTACTATTTCTTTTAATGATTGTTCTCCCCCAATCAATAAAGCGGCATTCCTTGGTTCTTCTTTCTTTCCAAAAGAACAAGCTCCTAACATAGAAATAGATACAATTCCTGCCATGCACACTTTCATTACTTTTTTCATTTCTTTTTCTCCTCTTTGCTTGTTTTATCAATACGCTACATGATTTTTTTATATAACCGTTGTAAATAACGCCAACGGACAGTGAAAAAGTACACACTTTGAATGGATATAAAGGCTAGTATAATTAAAATGGACATCTTTAAAACAGAGTAATCAATTAGCTGTTGCAAGGCTATAAAAGCGACACCACTATGAATAATCGCTATAATTAAAGGCAAGAAGAACATTAACGTAAGCTGACGCGTTACAATTTTCTTTAACTCTCTTTTACTTAGACCGACCTTCGCAATCATTTCATATTGTTGTTGTTCTCTTTCTAAATCTGCATATAGTCGGAAATATAATAGGCTGGCTGCAAACGTAAAGAATACGATACCTACTAATACACTAACGATAAGTAAAATACCGTTCTTTTGTTTCGAAGAAATCCATTCAGAATACAACGCTTTAAAATAATAATGTGCTTCCACCAAATTATTATTACCCATTGTTGCTTCTAATTTCTTTGTAACTGCTCTTGATTTTTCCCAATTTCCCACTACAAATCCATATTGACTTTTCATTACGTAAGAATCATCTTCCGTCTTTCTGTTAGGAATTTTATCGTACAAAGAATCCGAAACAACAAGAATAGCTCCAATTGTATTTGGGAGAACTATATATGGGACTGCCTTCTTGACCCGAAGAGACATCTCCATGTTTTCCTGTACTACATCTATTTTCTCAGGTATATCTTTTCCTCTTGCATACTTTTCTTTTTGCGAAACTATTGATGGTACTATGATCGTTTCTTGATCATTATCTATCTTTTCCATTTCATACCCGAAGATTTTTGCAAACTTGTTATACTCTGATACTTTGATTAGCACTAAATTATTTTCCGTAAATTTAGGATTCGTAACCGCTACCTGATAAGAGAAATTTGAGCGAGTGAGTTGT
The DNA here is from genome assembly GCF_040838205.1 of Bacillus sp. S4. NCBI lineage: Bacteria > Bacillati > Bacillota > Bacilli > Caryophanales > Bacillaceae > Bacillus > Bacillus sp. S4. The sequence goes on along the minus strand of NZ_JBFPJI010000439.1, from coordinate 1,067 downwards.
TTTTTTATTTCTGTAATGTGCTCTTCTTCTTGTGGATTCTCTCCTAACGAGGTATAGGTAAATGCAAATGGGTTGGTCATTTCGGTTAATCCCTTATTTCCCATTGCTAGACATGTACCAATCCCAGTGAAAGCCACAGCGGAAACGATCGCTAGCATAAAGAACATAGTTGCATTATCCTTCATACGATAGGCCAATTCAGATATAGTAAGAAGGTTTGTTTTATTAAAAAACACAATGTCTTTTTTCTTTAAGACACGTATTACATACACGCTCAACTGTGAAAAGAGAAAATATGTCCCTATCACTACAAAGACTACCCCTCCAAGTAAGTAAGACATAATGAAGTTTCTTTCTAGTACGAAATAGAACACACATCCATACCCTAATCCAATGAAGAATACGGAAAGAAATGCTAATGCTTTTGATGCCTTTGGTTCTGTTTTTGGTTTTTCCTCTGATTTCATCAAATCAATCAACTTGTTGCCTTTTACCATCTTAGAAGTAAACAACGAAATAACTAAAAACAGAATCAAAAATGCGCCAGTTGTCATAAAGACAGCTTTTATAGGCACATAAAAAGGAAGTCCCTTATCAATCGCTAGTATATTTTCACTTGCTAATAAATTGAGCTTTGCAAATATCAATCCAATTAAGATACCAAACATAATAGATGCGATTCCAATTAACATATTTTCTAAAAAAATTAATTTATTTAACTGTGCCGGTGTCATACCATGCATAATTAAAATTCCAAATTCTTTTTTTCTTGTTTTTAAAAAAGAACTCACCGAATATAAAAGAAAGAAGAATGAAAATACAAAAATGAGATATTGAGATATTTGCATCCCCATTGTTCCTAATAGACTCATTGTTTTACTTGTGGAGACTAGTTCTCCTTGTAAATCAGAATGGAAAAGTAAGAGTGAATATGTGAAAAAAACCATAACTGAAAATGAGCTACTTAGAAAGTGTGCAGCATAAGTCCGCTTACTTCGAATGATATTATTAAAAGCGAATCTTTGAAAAGTCATGCTTACGACCTCCTAGTAATGCAAGTACATCTA
>NZ_JBFPJI010000438.1:0-2355 GCF_040838205.1 Bacillus sp. S4 | reverse complement strand
AATCAGTATAATATAGATATATACCTTGAAACGTTCGTTTGGTTTTGGGAAGAGGACAAAGCCTCGGTGCGAAGGCGGCACTCCACTTTCGAGGACATTAAATAAACAATCCTAATTTGATTAGAGGTAGCCTAAAGATAAACAAAGGACGGGAGAGTATTTTAATGAGAGCTCAAGAAATACCCATTGTTAATAGAATGGCTTACCCTTTACTGAATTCGGAAGGAGGACATGCTTCAGTTATAGTTTGTCACCATTTGGGTTATAAATCAGTCATTTTATCTTTATCTTTATCTGGATTTCCCCCAAAACTAATGGGTTGTTCTCCTTTTCAATAGTTTCGAGTTAGGTCCGGGATTTCTAAAGGTCGCGTACGTTCCAAACAATCTCACCACGCTCATCCCACGTACTGTGATGCCTCTCAAATCCTATCTTTTCTAACACCCGGAAAGACGCAATATTCCAAGCGCCTACAGTCGACCAAAGTCTGCGGCGCCCGGTAGCAATCGCAGCGTCCAGCACAACGGATGCTGCCTCAGTCGCATAGCCTTTACGATGAGCACTGCGGAACAACTCATATGCGATCTCCGGCTCTTCCAGTGTGGAACGACCGATAATCAAGCCACAGTATCCGATGAAATCACCTTCGTCTCGTCGGCGAATAGTGAGAAGGGAAATACCATTTTCACTTGCTTTCTTACGCATCTCGATAAGCTTGCTACGAACAGCGTCAAGGGTTGGCATATCCACACCACGTTCGCCAATTAATTTTCTCATCCAGACTGAATCGGATTCCTCCCACATACTCAGATCAAGTCGTTCAGTTTTCAGCTGGAACTCCATAGCTTTAAATAAAGCTGTCATAGTGGAAACCTCCTAGTTATGTCACTGCACTCATAATAGCTTCGCACCTCATCACCACATCAGGTTGGAAACCCGGCTATTTTCCAACTCTCGCGAGAATTTATAGCAACAGTGTACAAAAAATTAGTGTTATTTTATGAATAGGTAATTACCCTACAAAATAGACCTTTTTATCAAACTTTTTTCAAAACTAACTATAATATAAAGGCAAAAACATATTATACATATCAAATAGGTCCTTGCCTTTACTTTTATTGACTTCAACAACTATAACCTAAATATAATTCGGACGAGGTCTTTTTTACTTATCTTTCAACTAAGCTAATTGCTAACTCACGTTTGTATCGAATAGATGTGAAACCTTCACCTACAGGTAGTCCATAAGCTGGTCTTTCATCTTGGTATTTAAATCCAACTGCTTCATAAAATGGAATCCCCATAGCATTATCTTTTGCAACTGAAACCCATTGTTCTTTTGCACCACGTTCAATTTGATCATTTGTAATTATAGAAAGTAATTCTGTACCGATACCTTCTCTTTTTCTATTTGGATTTAAATATATTACAAATAACTCTGCTGTTGCTTTACCAGTGAAACCACCTCCACCAGCACCCAGTATTTCTCCATTATCACTTGCAACAAACCAGCCATCCCACTCTTGGCTAATATTTAATATTTCACTTCTCACTCTTTCTTCATTGTAAAACTCCTTGATCGTACTTTCTATGTATTGCTGGGGCAACAAACCTGGGTATGTATTTCTATAACCGTCTGAACACACTTTAATAATCCCTTGTATATCTTCTACTCTTGCTTTTCTGTATTCAATCATATTGCATCCTCCCCAATTATAAATAAACAATTCATACATTATATAATTCAATATTCAAACAATTAATCCTATCCGTGTTTTTATACTATATTTCTAAAAACTCTATAGTCGTTTCACATACATTATCTGTTTCTTCGATATCTGGAAAATGTGCACTATTTTCAAATATAACAAGTTTACTATTTTTCATATGACTCGTTATTCTTTTGCTCATTTCCACACCCGTATTACAGTCATGCGCTCCAACTATGACACATGTATCTTGTTCCAAATCATTAATGCGCTCAATAAGCGGTACAATTGATTTCGTTTCAAAAATAACTTTACTCATTTTTCCTGTATTACTTAAATGACTTTCTTTCCAAAGACTACGATTTAACTTTGCAAATTCTTGATTTTTAAACAATAGCTGATTAGCTACATGTTTCTATATAAATTCCAAACAAGTATTACAACAAAAGCTGTACCCTTATACAAAAAGGTACAGCTTTTTAACAACATACGCTAAAAGGTTTATTATCCTAACTAAATCACTTTCACATAGCTTCAATAATTCATTTGTTAACATGCATTCCAAATTCTTTCGATACATTGAATCTATAACATTACTTATTTTTTATAGTCAAATAATACAAATTTATTTATGCTACATTAACAC
>NZ_JBFPJI010000437.1:0-2357 GCF_040838205.1 Bacillus sp. S4 | reverse complement strand
AATGAAGCTTCATCAACACGATAACGGTGTGACGGCTTTCTACCGAAACGAGGAAACTTTTGAATATAGTAGTATTACAGGGGATTTAGTTATTGTTACAATTCCGTTTTCGACAATGCGTTTTGTGGAAGTAGATCCATTTGATTCTATATCTCATGAAAAGTGGAAAGCAATTCGTGAATTGCATTATATGCCTGCGACGAAAATAGGCATTCAATTTAAAAGTCGATTTTGGGAAGAACAAGGGCAATTAGGTGGCAGAATTATAACAGATTTGCCAATTCGTTACGCCTATTATCCAAGCCATGGAATTGGAGAGAAAGGACCTGCTATGATGTTAGGAAGTTATACATGGTCTTATGATGCGTTACTATGGGATGGTTTATCAAAAGGGGATCGTATCTATTACACACTACAAAATTTAGCAACAATATTAGGTGGTCAAGTATATGATGAGTTCATGTCTGGAATATCAAAAAGTTGGACATTAGATCCATATGCACTTGGAGGATTTGCTCTTTTTCAAGCAGGTCAAGAATCTGAATTACAGCCAGTCATTGTGAAACCTGAGGGGAGAATATACTTTGCTGGAGATCATACAACGCTGTATCACGGATGGATTCAAGGTGCGATTGAATCCGGAGTTCGTGTGGCAGTAGAGGTGAATGAGTAAAAAATGTAAAATTCAGAAAAAACTTTACTATATATCTTGAGATGGATATTATTAAATATAAAAGGATTATGGGGAGTGTTTACTTTGAATCCATTGTTATTCGATTTTCCTTCTGAATTTTATACTGAAAGGCTTTTAATTAGAATGCCAAAACCAGGTGATGGTAAAGTTGTATATGAAGCAATTCAAGCTTCGATGAAAGAATTAAAGCCTTGGATGGTCTTTGCACAAAAAGAGCAAACAGAGGAAGAAATAGAAGAGAGTATTAGAAAATCACATATTCAATTTTTGCAGCGAGAAGATTTGAGATTACTAGTGTTTTCGAAAGAAACTGGCGAGTTTATTGCATCTGCTGGATTACATCGTATTGTTTGGGATATACCTCAATTTGAAATCGGGTATTGGGTTGATTCAAGGTTTAGTGGAAAGGGCTATATGGTAGAGGCCGCAAAAGGTATAACGGAGTATGCTTTCACTGAACTGAAAGCAAACCGGGTAGAAATTCGTTGTGATTCTCTAAATAAGAAGAGTAGAGCGATACCTGAAAAATTAGGTTTTAAATTAGAAGGGATTTTAGAAAGTGCGAGTGTTGCGGTAGATGAAAATGGATTAAGAGATATGTGTGTATTTGCAATGACGAGAAATACATATGAAAAAGAAGAGCTGTAAAGTAACGGCTCTTCTTTTTGTACATTATGGGACAGGATGTCCGTTAGAGCTTTCGAAAATTGTAAACCATTGTTGGCGGTCTAAGTTAACTTTTGTTGCCATTGCAGCCGTTTTTACTCGATCTAATTTGCCAGAGCCAACGATTGGCATCATTTTAGCTGAATGAGCAAGTAACCATGCATACATAACAGTATCAATGCTATCAACGCCTAGCTCAGTAGCAATTTTTTGTAAAGTTTCACGTAAACGTACAGCACGTTCAGTTTGGCCAGTAAAGATTTCTCCACCAGCAAGAGGTGACCAAATCATTGGATTGATTCGTTTTTCTTGGCATAAATCAATCGTACCTTTTTCAAAATGCTCAAGCTGCATCGCAGATACTTCAATTTGATTTGTAATGAGCGGGAAATCTAAATATGAACTTAACATATTAAATTGAGAAGGTAAAAAGTTAGAAACACCGAAGTGACGAACTTTTCCTTCTTGCTTTAAGCGTGAGAACGCTTCTGCCACTTCATTTGGGTCTGTGAATGGATCAGGGCGATGAATGAGCAATACATCAATATAATCTGTATGTAAGTTTTGTAATGAATCCTCCGCGCTCTTTATGATATGTTCAGCACTCGTATTGTAGTGAGCAACATATCGCTCTGGAAATTTAGGTGATGGGGGAGCGATTCCACATTTTGTGATAATTTGCATGTTTTCGCGTAAGGAAGGCTTGAGTTGTAACGCTTCTCCAAACAATCCTTCACATGTATATCCGCCATAAATGTCAGCGTGATCAAAAGTAGTAACTCCCATATCCATACAAGATTCAATAAAAGAAAGTAATTCTTGTTTCGTCATATTCCATTCTGCTAAACGCCAAAACCCTTGAATAATACGAGAAAATTCTAGTGTTTCGGCCATTTGAACTCGTTCCATTATAAGTACCCCCTTGATGAATGATAATGTTTTTGAAAAGGCTTTCTTGCTACATATTATTATATAGTTACAGGGTCGTACATACAAT
>NZ_JBFPJI010000436.1:0-2371 GCF_040838205.1 Bacillus sp. S4 | reverse complement strand
ATTAAATAGCGTTTCCTTTCGATTCCTACAATCTTCAGATCTTTTATTCATCTACCTTATAAAACGTATGCTCTCATTTTACAGTTCTATTAATCTAATAAGCAAAACAAGTACCGAATACTTCTACCACAAGAATTCGGCACTTTTTTTATTAAAACAGATTCCTTCTTTCCTACTTCTCTACATAAACCGATTTAACTATCGTACGATTATAAGGTTGTCCTTCCTTATTCATCCCTTTCATATCAATTGTAACGTTATATACACCTGGCTGTTCTATATTTTTCAAAGCACCTGTGAATGTAGTTGTATTAATATTTTGCGATTCATTTGATTCAGAAACTAATTTTCCATCTTTATTAATTACTCTTACTGTTACTGAAAGATTGCCTTTCATTTCTGGAGCTGCAGGTGATTTTTTGAGTTTATACTCTGCTTTATTTACTTTAACTTTTGCCGGCATTTGAAGGACGAACGGAGCATCTTTTTTGTAATCGGTTACGATTAAATATGCATCTTTTGGCTGCTTTGCCATCATTTTAACTTGCCATTCTCCTGCTTCCATTTTATCAAATTTAAATGTTCTTATAGTCGCTCCTTTAAAGAGAGATTCACCTTCACCAGTAGATACAGCACTATCTTTATTTGTATAAACTTTTCCTTTTGGAGATATTAGTTGTATTTCTACATCCGAAGAAGCTGTTAAAACAGAAACTACCCCTTCTGCTTTTTTATCCACTGCGACAATTTTCCCTACCCACTGATTTTGTGACAACTCTCCTCCTAAAATAGCTCGATTAGAAGTTGTGTTTAATTGTTCTACCTTTTCCTCTGAACTATTAATCGGGGCTAATAAAGCCGGTACTGGTAAATTTGCTGTCCGTAAATATGGTTCAATTCGTGCAAAAACAGCTGAACCTTTTCGTATATTATCATGGTCAAATCGTGAATCCGTAAATAAATGTGTTCCATATGGTAACTTAGCACTCCATTCGTTCACTAATCCATCATTAGAACCGTATGATGACAAGTACAACCCGCCCATAGATAATGCTGAAAAAACAGGCCCCCAGCTCGTCCCAGTAGCCGTATAGTAACGGTTTAATTTAGCTGCAGGATTATTATCTATTGTAGAACGAAACTTTGCCATTTCACCTATTTGCAATGAATATGTCCCATCATCTTTTTGACCTAATATAGAGGCGAGCCACCCTGCCCACCAACTATATGATAAATCCGCTAAATTTGATCCGTAATGCGGAGTGGCAAGTGTAATAACATTTCCAACAAATCGATTCGCTCCATATCCAACTAACGCAGCTTGTGTATCGATACCACCTTTACTATGAGCTACAACATTTACTTTTTTACCAAAATGATTATAAATTTCTTCAAGCTTTTGTGCTAACAATTTTCCATTGTCCCATTGGCTAGCTGATCCTTTCCCCGCAGCATCGTATAATTGAATAAATACAGTTTGATAGCCTGCTTTCAATGCGTAGTCGTACATATCATTCATATCATGATATACTGTCTTTCCATACCAACTATCCGCATTACCATTTCTTCCTTGCACAAAGAGAATTGGTGGTTTATTCTCATCATAATTAGCAGGTTTCTGACCTAAAAACCATTCTCCAGGAGTAAATACTTCTTTGTCTGGAAAACCAGTCTTAAGCTCTGTTACAACCTCCGCGTGTACATTTGTACTAAAAACCAGCGGACTCATAAAACAAAGTACAATAAATAATGCTATACTCCTTTTCATAATTCCCATTAACATCCCCCTTTTCCGCAAGAAAGAAAACGCTACCATTACATTGAACACCAATTGTTTTAAATTCCATTTAATCAATTACTTTTTCGATACATTAGAATTAGAAATTAGTAGCCGCATTTCTTTCTTATCAAACGTTATTCTCTCAACATTCATTCATTCCTTTTTACAATAAGCGTTTTGAATATTTCTCAATACAGCTTTCTCTTCACAAAAAAACTGCGTATAAAAGGTCTCTTTAATAACCTTTTATACGCAGCTTCTTTGTTTAAAATCCGATGATATACTCATCATCATATTTATCGTATTGCAAACCAGCTCCTATTCTCAATTCTGTAACTTGATCTCTAAGGAATGGTGCATCTTCTATTTTACTAGTTGCAATTTCAATTCCATATTTTTTTGTTAAATGTGCTAACTCTATTAAAAACCATTCTCTTCGCAACGCGATTGGAATTTCATACGTTCGTCTTTTCATATATACTAGCACCTCTTCTATTTTCATTATTGACAAGAGTATCACTTCTACTTTCGATACACTTTTTAAAACTATCGTTCATCATCAAAGGCCAATGAAACATTATAGTATATGCA
>NZ_JBFPJI010000435.1:0-2376 GCF_040838205.1 Bacillus sp. S4 | reverse complement strand
ATACATTATTAAACAAAAAAGAGGGTAGCCTCTTTTTTTGTTTAATAATATGGATTCGATATTTGCTGGTAACCTGGATATGGTGTTGGATATGGCGTTGGGTAAGTTACTGGATACGGCGCTGGGTAATATCCCCCACCACTAGCTGCACCTGTTAACGCTCCAGCTGTAAGTCCTCCTAATACTCCACCAGCAAAACTTCCTGGAAAGAATCCTCCGCCCCACGAGCCGCCACCCCAGCTGCCGCCCCAGCCGCCGCCGTGATGGTGGTGATGATGATCATAATGATTGTGTCCACCATGGTGATGATGTCCTCCCCCACCATGATGATTACGATAATATCCTCCGTGATTTAGTATATAGTTCATTTCTCTTCCTCTCCTTTTCAATTTCCCTACTTTAATATGTGTTGTATGAATAGTAAGGATACTGTTCATAATCCGTATAGTATAGAGTATCTGAATAATATGGATAACCATATCCGCTATAACCAAACGCAGGACTAAGTAAAGCCCCTGCTACAAATCCAGGAAAGAATCCTCCGCCAAAAAATGGAGAATGTCCAAAACTCCCATGAAATCCGCCATGTCCGAAGCCTCCAACTGGACGACCATACATTTTATTCATCCCCTTTTCTATATAAAAATGTAATAATATACTGTATGTAGGACAAATGCGGAAAGCATGGGGAAAATGTCTATATTTTGTAAAAAAAACAAAACACTTTATAATAAGAATGTCAGATTACACCTTTTATATAAGAAGTCTATATTTAAGAAAGATTAGAGGAATTTTATAGAAATGAAGAAGCCTATCGTTCAATTATTATTAATATTTACAATCGTATCTATCGTTCTTTTCCTATTAAATACATCGGTTATTTCGTTATATACGTTTGTTGGTGCTCTATGGTCCATCACAATCGTAGGAATTTCATTCGTTATTTTTATCGAAAACAGGTCTCCTCAAAGTACCTTAGCGTGGTTTTTAGTATTAGCACTTCTTCCTGTTGTAGGTGTGCTTTTATACTCCCTCTTCGGTCGTAGCCGTTGGAGAAGAAAAAAACATCTTCATCGTTCAGAAGAACAAAGAAAATTATTCCGTGAAATATTAGAAGGAAGACGACTAGAACTTTCTCTTACAGTTCCATTACATGAGCGTTCTATCCATTTAACAGAAGTAGTACAAAAATTCGGAGGCGGTCCTGCCGCAGATAGAACGACTACAAAACTTTTAACAAACGGAGATCAAACATTTTCAGAAATTCTGCACGCTATTGAGCATGCAAAACACCATATACATATTCAATACTATATTTATAAAGCCGATGAGATTGGTACAAAAGTTCGGGATGCTTTAATAAAGAAGGCAAAATCCGGGGTTATTGTACGCTTCCTTTATGATGGACTCGGAAGTAACACGTTAAGAAGACGATTTTTACAGCCTATGAAAGAAGCTGGAGTTGAAATTGTGGAATTTGATCCTATTTTTTCAGCTTGGTTACTTGAAACAGTCAATTATCGTAACCATCGTAAAATTGTTATTGTAGATGGAGAAATTGGATTTACTGGAGGACTCAACGTCGGTGACGAATATCTCGGCCGTTCAAAGAAATTTCCCGTTTGGCGTGATAGTCATTTAAAAATAGAAGGAAAAGCATTATATAAATTACAAGCAATCTTTCTAGAAGATTGGCTCTATGCCTCTAGTGGTTTAAGTAACTATTCTTGGGATCAATTTATGAATGTACAATACTTCCCTGGTAAAGAAATTTCGAATGCAGAAGGTGCTGTTCAAATTGTAGCAAGTGGACCAAGCTCAGATGATAAAAGTATTCGTAATACGTTACTAGCTGTTATGGGCTCTGCCAAAAAATCTATTTGGATCGCTACGCCATACTTTATTCCCGATCAAGAAACTTTAACATTATTACGCTTAAGTGCAATATCCGGCATAGATGTACGCATTTTATATCCAGGTAAAAGTGATAGTATTATTAGTGATCAAGCATCTCAATCCTATTTCACTCCACTTTTAAAAGCCGGTGCTTCCATTTACAGTTATAAAGATGGTTTTATGCATGCGAAAATTGTACTCGTTGATGATAAGATTGCAACAATTGGAACAGCAAATATGGATGTACGTAGCTTTGAGTTAAATTATGAAATTATTAGTGTACTTTATGAATCAGAAACCGTTCATGATATTAAACATGATTTTGAAGAAGACTTTAAGCATTCCACTGAAATTAAATGGAACTCGTTCCAAAAAAGAAGTATCAAAAAACGAATATTAGAGTCTTTCATGCGACTCATTTCTCCTTTGCTATAAGCAATCAATATAATATTGATTGCTTTTTCTTTTACATTTCCCCTC
>NZ_JBFPJI010000037.1:0-19762 GCF_040838205.1 Bacillus sp. S4 | reverse complement strand
ATTTAATTTTGAAAATCCGTCTATAAATATGAAACAGCAATTCTATGAGAAATTTGGATGCAGTTACGATGAATTTAAAAAACTAGGATTTATTATTCAATGCCTTTTTACAAAAGACCTCAATAAACTCTTGGTACCAAGTATTTATGACTATGTATTTAAAAAATACAATCATGTAATAAAGCACCTCTTGATTGAACGTGAAGATTACATATCGCTGCAAGAGAAAGTTACAAAAGATATTACGCAATATATATATGGCTTTAAATACTTTTATCAATTCCCTTTTATTTCTTATCGTCAAGAAATTTTTTTACCGTTACCTCATCTTATTATGCAATCTGTTACATCTTCTCTATTGTTTCGGTTAACTGAAGGAAATAATGCACTTCGTCAATTATTTGGAAAAGAGGTTCTTGAGAGTTATATTTTACACATATGTGGTTTATCCCAAGATTTTGATGAAATTATAGGAGAATATCCGTATAAGTATAAACGAAATAAGAAGCGCACATTAGATATAATGATACGAAAGGCTAACCAATGTTTAATGTTGGATAGCAAAAGTATGAGTCCGAGGGTTTCTCTGAGAGATTTAGATGAACTTGATGTAGAGCATACGATTAATCGCATGGTTGAATCTGTAGTTCAAGTTTACCAACATATAACTGAACGTTTTCAAAATGAATATTATCCTTTTAGTGTAAGCAATGAATTCTCAAAAGAAAACATTTTTGGAGCTGTGATTTTATTTGAGGACAGTTATATCCGAAGAGAGGTCATAATGAATAGAGTTGCGGAAAAGTTAGAAATAGATTCTGAAGGCGAAGATTATAAGTATCTATGCTCTAATGTTAAACTGATCAGTTTGTATGAATTAGAAACAATGATATTTCAAAAAGAAAATGTGTTTCAATTACTTAAAAATAATAGTTGTAGTGAGGAAAAGTGGTTTGATTTTACATTCATTGATTATAGTAAAACTGAAAACGCAGGGGTAATTGAAGAGATTTCTCGAACAAGTGCAAGTATGAGAGAGGTTTTAGTTGATTTCGCAGAGGGATTAGTCGAAGAAGGTCTTATAACAAAGTGATACTAAAAACTAACTTTATCGCATAATTCGGTTGAGTAAATTAAAGTGTGAATTGAATTTCAAGGAAGCCCCCTTTAATTTCTGTAGATATACCTGCTTTATTCATCTCATCGTAAATTGCTAGTACCTCTGAGAACGCCATCTCTTGAGTAACCTCATAGCCTAGATCCTTCATCATTCTAAGTTGCTTTGAATCTATTGTATTAGCAATAATCTTCATTAATTTATCTAATTGCCTTGGTTCTGTTGCAACTATATATATTATATGATGATTTAGAGCAATTAGCTAGAGAGATAGGATCTGTTCAATGAGTGCATAAACTGTAATTTCAGTTACTGTAATGATTAATCCTGAGGAGGATAACAAAAGAGCGGGCTCTAATAGGCCAGCTCTTTTGTTATTACTTATTATCATTATGAATGTTAACCTGTACAGCTTGAACCTGTGGAGTTAAAAATTCTCCCCAGTTAATTCATTGAGGTTAAAACTAAGAGTTTTAGAGATTTTTCCAGCTCGTAAGATAACTACATACGTAACACCTAGTTGGAATGTATCTACTTTGCACACTTTATTAGTAATACGAGATAGTGAGTCTTGGAAGTTAGATACTAGAGTATCGATCTCCTCCATAACGATATCAAAATTAGTTGGTTGAATAGTGTTTGTTGTCATAATAAATTCTCCCTTTAGTTTTTGTTTATTTACACGAGATAGGTAATACTTACAGGTATACAATCATGAGTGAAACGATGTAACCGACTGCGTAAAGAAAGGTAATGCTGCTGCCAGCTACCAAGGTTGACTTAACCCAATCTTTAAGTTTCAACTTATTTGCCTCCTGTGGAGTCGAACCTTTACGGCTATTCCTGCTCGTGATACCATAGGGAGGAAAGAGCCGTATAGGTTCGACTGAATTGCGTAGCCTTGTTCGGTATACTCGCCAAAGTATAACTACCGAGTAGGGCTATTTTGTTTTGTGTAGTTTTAAGTTAGTCAGTTAACTTCTTACCAGCATACATACGAGTTAACATTTTATCGATCTTATTAGCTTTATCTACTGTGTTAATCTTGTTGAGTTGATTAAAAGCTGTATAAAACCTCTTAGCATCCTCGATGGACTCCAGCTCATAGAAGTCTTTGACTTTACCGTAAAACTTTTGTTGCTTACTTTCCAAAAGTCTTGCTCACCTCGTTTCCTAAGTGGCTTAATTACATATTAATTAAAAGTTCTAGAACCGTCAATACTTTTTCGAAACTTTTTTTAATCCCTTTCTTTACCCCACAGTTTACCTTTATCAAATAACAATACAGCAAACTGAATATCGCCTTCTCCATCATAATTAACAATAGTTGTATCCTCGATAGCTCCATCATCGACTTTACCTTTACCACCAACTATGTCAGATACTTCCTCTTGAGTCATTCCTACTTCGATGGCGTTATATTCCTCCTCGCTGATTAAAGTAGGGGAACAAGCGCTAAGAAGGCCAACAATAATGAGCAGGGAACCAATGCGTTTAATCATTTGTATTCCTCCTTTGATTAGCTGAGACAGCCTAAATAAGTACAAACTTCTCTAGAATGCGTACAAGTTTGGTGAACGAGAGATAGCCTGTTTAGGTACAAATGTACTAAGATGACTGATAAAATATCATGCAGGGAAATCTGGAACTTCGTTATATGGAGCGTCTCGAAAATGGAGATATTGTTTTTACATCATATGGTATTCAATCGAGCATATACCTAATCAGTTGCCAGCTTTACAGATACAACCCATCGAGGACTATCCTAAATTAGATAGTCGTACAGGAACCAGATGAAATGCCACCCTAGTAATCAATCGGGCATAGATAAATAGAGTCATCTCTTGTATTAAAGCACTGTAGGACAGCAACCAGATAGTAGGGATTATTACCTACAGTAATGCTACTGAAGGAAGTTGAAAAGTTTGCACTTAAGAGATCGCTGAGCAGTGGATAACTTTTGAGCCAGAACTCCATAGAAGTAACCAGTGAAATCACGTACATGTTTAACCTTACTAGCAAGCACACTAGCTCGTAACCCTGAGACAGCCACCTCTACAGTATCAACTAGATCGGGTGCGTACTGTTGAGCAGCCAATTGAACACGACTCCATAGCTTGTACACCTTAGGTGCATCAAAGTAGGAGATAGCCGAGCTAGCGAACTCAGTAGGAACACCAGCAGCCACTAAGTGGTCTATGCCTAACTTGTCTACGTATGTATTATCTTTAGAGATTTTAGTTTTGTAAGTAATTGTATCTGTATGAGACGGAGGCTCCTCAATGCACTCAGGAGTAGGCTCTACAACTTCCTCGCAAGGTGACTTAGCAAGGTGACTCTCATAGGGATTAATAACACAAATGAACGCTGAATAGCCACCTTTAACAGGTTTAAACTGTTCAATACGAGTAATGATACCTAACTCGCTGAAGCGCTTGAGAGCACGCTGAACAGTACGTTTAGAGTATCCTGTTAGATCAGCTAATGTATTATTCTTTAAATATGAAACTCCTAAAAATTTACACGAATAGTTTGATAGCCTTAGAAGTATTACTCGCTCGCTGTCCTTTAAGTTATATTCTTTTAGAGTACGGTCAATAGTCTTGTCCATCTCAGTAATTGAATTAAATGATTGATACTTGCGTAATTCCTTCATAGTTATTCCTCCTATATAATCAAGAAGGAAGACCTCTTGAGCTAGTACCAATAAGCATGATACAATAGCAAACAAGAAAGCTCCTTCGAGTTTTCCTTCAAGAGAGAACCCTGTCAGGTCGCCAAACTAGAGCAGGGTTCTCTTTTTATTTGTCTTAAAAGTCGAACCTGTTGAGTGGATTATATTTATCATTTGATTCAGCTAACGAGTTGCCGAAAGCATGTAGGTACACCTCAGTAGTTCTTATCTGGGAGTGATGCATCAGCTTACTCAAGGTGTATATATCCATGCCAGCTCTTAAACAGTTACTTGCATAGGTATGCCTAAACATGTGAGCTGTAGTTTTGAATCCCATACGCACAGACAACCTAGTGAACATTAACTTGACAGCATTCACTGTGAGTGGGCTACCTCTGTGGTTATTAAACACATGAGCAGGCAACTTAATGTAGTACTTCTCGCAGAATAATCTCCACTCGTACAACTCCCGAGCCACCTTATCCGTTAACGGGGTAGATAGGCTCTTACGATTCTTCCCAAAGATAGTGATAGTCTTATTGAGTAGATCCACAGAATCCCACCTCATTGATACCAGCTCGCCTAGTCTTATGCCTGTACCAGCGAGGACGACTATCACGGTATGCCCTCTGTAGCTATACAATGTATTTTCTCGAGAGCGCATCCTCCTGTAGTATCTAAGCATTTGCTTTATCTGTTCATCGGAGTACACCTTTATGGTCTTGTCTGTCTTAGCAGGCTTAATCTTGTTAGTGGGATTGCTTCGGATCTCTATAATGTCCTCATCCTCTAGGTATCTAAAGAATGTCTTCAAGTGCTGGAGCTTACCATTACGAGTGACCACTGTGTTTCCTCTCTCCTTGGAACAGTAGAGGAGGTAGCTTTTTATAACTGGTGGAGTAATATCTTCGATGTTAATAATCTCCTTCTCAGTAACGAGCCAGCGAGAAAACTCATTGAGTGTATCTCCGTAGCTCTGTATTGTCCTAGGAGCTAGCCCACTGAGTTCTTTATCCTCTAGGTAATCCTTAATCATAAATCTAAGTAGTGCCATTTATTTTCCCCCTTGAGTACGCACAAAAAGACCACTTTCATAGGCTACTTGTGAGCAACCTAGAAAGTGGTCTCTTGTGAGAATATTGTTTCTGTCATAGACAACCATTCAGCTTAACCTTGTGAGGCTTGACCTGCCTCGGGTGAATTAACTCGCCTGTAATACCATAGCGGATAATGAATTTTCAGCGGAAGTAGAGGCGGATGCGATGATTGCGCCGTTTTTTTCAATATAATATGTACGTCCTGTAGTTGTTTCGATAGCTTGCCTTAACATTTTTTCTGATTCATTAGCAGCTGGGAATTCAGAGATGTTACTTCGTAATTGCATAATTCGTTCTATATCATCTAGTGAGGCAAGTTTAATTGTTTCATGAATTGGTGTGTTAG
Source organism: Bacillus sp. S4 (assembly GCF_040838205.1). NCBI lineage: Bacteria > Bacillati > Bacillota > Bacilli > Caryophanales > Bacillaceae > Bacillus > Bacillus sp. S4. Next base: position 14,528 of record NZ_JBFPJI010000037.1, on the reverse strand, counting down.
GTAAGTTATTGTCATCTAGACATTCACAAAAATACATTTCATTTTTGGCCCCCAGTTGTATACTTGGAGCAGTTTCAAATCTTTCTACAATAGTTGACTTACCAGAGAGTTTAAGCGGCTTATATGCTGAAAGAAGTGCCTCATAGTCAGTAACCACAAACTCTTCTTTACTATAAGGTATAAACGCATCATGAAAGCGAAGTAAAATAGATTTTAATGTTCCGCTTTCTTCAAATGCTCCCCATAACTCTTGAAAGTCTGTTTCGTAACCAAAAGCCTCAATATCTCCAATAATAAACAAGTTAAGGGCTACTTCTTCTTTTAGAAAAGAAAATACTTGTTCATGATCTTTCTTTGTTAATTTTCGTATCATAACAAACTACCTCTTTTTTGTTTTTTCTAAATATTATAACTTTATATTTTTGAAATCAATATAAAATTTTATGTTTAGTTCACAAACTTTCGGAAAAACTAGGAAAGATATGACAAAGGAGGTTATGAACGGTGGATCATCCAATTCAAGGGTTAATGAAAGCAGCGATGGAAAATTTAAAGGAAATGGTCGATGTAAATACGATTGTTGGGGAGCCTGTTCAAACGGCTGACGGTGGTGTAGTGTTAACAGTTTCTAAAGTAGCGTTCGGGTTTGGAGCAGGAGGTTCTGATTTCCAAACGAATGATGGACAAAGAGCAAACGGTAACCCTGCATTTGGTGGCGGTAGCGCGGGTGGTGTTTCAATTACACCAGTAGCATTTCTAGTCGTGAATAAAGATGGGGTAAATATTCTTCATTTACAAAATGCGACACATTTAGCAGAAAAAATAATTGAATTAGCTCCACAAACAATCGATAAAATTCAATCGATGTTCCAAAAAGATGAAAAAAAAGAGGGGAATCATCACCCTCAAAACCCGGATGAAATCCTTTAAAAACGCCTGCTTATGAGCAGGCGTTTTTTCTTGTAATCAGTATGTAATAAAACACATGAAATTGTAAATAGTTTTTGAAGTTTTTTCTATGTTTCTAAAATTTTTCATGTTAAAATATGCTATAGAATTGAAACATATAAAACGAAGGTGGCTAGGTGCTTTGTCTGGAGGATCTGACCAAGTAAACAATATGATATATATCAATGGTAATCGTCGGGGTCATTGTTTTATTACATCTGGAATTACGTTTAAAGAGTTTGCAAGTAACATCCCTTCACCGCTTCATCAAGTATTGCTTTTAAAGCATAATTTTGAGTGGACAGATTTTCATTATCATACTTTATTTGAATATGTTGAGGAAGAAAACATACATAAACTCATTCAAGCAGAGATTGATGAATTTGATGAATTTTGTTGGGTAGATTTCGATGATGCAAGCGATTTAGATGAGTTAGAGCCAAAAGAAATTGCAGAATTATTATATTTGGCTCACAAAAAAGAACCACTTGGAAGAACGTTCTTCCCATTGTTGAAGAATAGATTCGTTTATTTTTCACATGATGACGGTTGGTACAACAAAGTGTATTACCGTAGAATCGGTGATTTTGTAGGAATGCTAAGTAAAGTGATTCCATATAAACTCGGTTCGTTTGGAAAGAAACGTTTTACTTTCTTCCAAAAATCAAAAATTTTCCCAGCAATTTCAAAGGAAGTTATCCTTGGGCTTATGCCGTTAATGGAAGATGGGTTATACATTGATTTAGCGGGGAAAATTGAGTCGAGAAGAGGTCTTGAAATTCCGGTATATGTAGTAGGATCATTCGAAAGTACGGATGAGGTACTAGATAATATCGATGAATTGAAAGCGGAAGCAACAGAAACGGGTTGGCTCATTTTTGATAAGAAAGAACAAGAGTGGCAATGGGTTGTGGACTAAGAAAACTTGGCGCATGAAGTCAAGTTTTCTTGTCTTTTGAAAGGAGAACAAATGAAGAAATATTATACAATTGTGGGTATTGTAAGTATTATTCTCGTGGCGATATTACTTATAACTTGTCCGAAAGAATCAGATTTTAAATTGTATTTAGAGGATAAGTATGCATTGAAATGTGACGAGAGTAGCTTTGAATGCACGCAAAATGTAGATGAAAAAAAAGAGAAATTACAGTTTGAAAGTATTGATGCACGAAATGGTGTTTTCTTTATGACTGTAAAGCAAACGTATAAAACAGAAGCTGGTGTTACGAAAGAATATAGCGGAGTAGGTATATTCGGTACATTTCTTTTTGTTTCAGAGAAGACTTTCTAGTAATAGAAGGTCTTTTTTTTATGCTTATGTTCATATAGATGAAGTAAGACAAGCATAGGAGGGGTATTGATGAAGAAGGGATGTATCGTTTGTGGTGGTGAGGAGTTTTTTTCTTCAACATTATATGCACGTACGAAACAAGATTGGGCATATGCGCCAAACATGTACCGATTTGAAAAGGTGTTTATTGAGCATAGAGATGAAGAAAATTATCCGGTTTTTCAAGAAATTACAGCGAAGCATTGTTGTGGATGCGGTCATATCATGTTGTATCATGAATGAACACACCAAGTATAACTTGGTGTGTTTTTTTTTAAAACGCTGATAAAGCAAGCGGATATAGTAGAGTGAATAAAACAGAAAAACTGCCAAAACCAATTGCGGTATATCCAAGTGTTCTTGCCCCAAAATTGACAGCTAATAAGCCAACTAAAATAGCAAGGGAGCCGAGTGTAACAGGATAAAAAGCAATGGAGAATAACGAAAGAAATAATGCGACATAGCCGATCATTGCACCGGTATTTGTACCTTCAATTTCATTTGCAATTTCTTTGCGCTCATGTCTAATCGGAATACCAGCTGGAGATATTTCAGCTGCATACTCTTCGTTTTTTTCACCACTTTTAAAATGATGATTTCTCTTTCTTCGCATGTACATCCCTCTCTTTCAATTGGGTGTATCTATAGTATCTTTCATAAGGAACAGAACATGAGTATGAGTTAAACCCAAGTAAAGAAAAAATTGGAGAAAATAGATTTCGTTGTTATCCTGTTCATCTCCTTATGAAGATAAAGTGAAACTTTAATCAGTGGGGGTTTTGTCCATCCCCCACTGATTATTAGCCCTCACCAATCGGGCTTTTACGGGCAGTTATCTCCCACCTAACTTCCTCGCATTCGCCGAATTCTACTGCCCGTTAATGCGGGATAAACAGGAATTTTGGAAAATGATGTAGAATGAAATGAATGATAATAACTGAAGGTAGGGGAATGTATGACGAGGTTTAATTGGCATGAATCGGCAGAGAAAAAATGGGATAACAATGCAGAGTTTTGGAATCAAAATAGTCAAGAAATGTGGGATAGCGGGAGCAGGAGTACAATCATTCCATTTTTTGAGCAGTACGTGGAAAAGGAAGTACAAGTGCTAGATGTTGGCTGTGGTGATGGGTATGGTACATATAAATTAAGTCTTACTGGGTACAAAGCGGTTGGGGTGGACTTATCGGAAGTTATGATTCAAAAGGGTAAGGAACGCGGAGAAGGCCCAAACTTATCTTTTATAAAAGGTGATCTTTCTTCATTACCATTTGAAAATGAGAAATTTGAAGCAATTATGGCAATTAATTCTTTAGAATGGACCGAGGAGCCATTGCGAGCATTAAATGAAATAAAGCGTGTTTTAAAGAAAGATGGATACGCATGTATTGCAATTTTAGGACCGACAGCAAAACCGAGAGAGAATAGTTATCCGCGTCTATACGGCAAAGATGTTGTTTGCAATACGATGATGCCTTGGGAATTTGAACAGTTAGCAAAAGAACAAGGATTTGAAGTTGTAGATGGCACCGGCGTATATAAGCGCGGAGTAAATGAGAAGATGTTAGGTCAACTACCTACAGAGTTACAACAATCGTTAACGTTCTTATGGGTATTTATGTTAAAAAACGTATAACGAAATCAAAAAATTTTTAGGAGGTAAAAAAGTGCAGAAAATACAAAAAACTGATACAATATCATCAGAACCAATTAAAGGGGGACTAGGGTATATGACAACTACTACAACAGTTAAATCCGATATTGAAATCGCACAAGAAGCAAGTATGAAGAAGATTCAAGAAATTGCAGCTAATTTAAATATTTTAGAAGAAGAACTAGAGCCATACGGACATTATAAAGGCAAGTTATCTCTTGATATTTTTAAGCGTTTACAAGATGAGAAAGACGGTAAAGTTGTTTTAGTAACAGCGATTAACCCAACTCCAGCAGGAGAAGGTAAATCAACAGTAACAGTTGGTTTAGGTCAAGCTTTTAATAAAATTGGTAAGAAAACAGTAATTGCACTTCGCGAACCATCTCTTGGACCAACAATGGGATTAAAAGGCGGAGCAGCAGGTGGCGGTTATTCTCAAGTAGTACCAATGGAAGATATTAACCTTCACTTTACTGGAGATATTCATGCGATTACAACTGCCAATAACGCATTAGCGGCGTTCATTGATAATCATATCCAACAAGGAAACACACTTGGAATTGATACGCGTAAAATCGTTTGGAAACGCTGTGTTGACTTAAATGATCGTGCCCTTCGTAACGTAGTAATTGGCCTTGGTGGACCGGTTCAAGGTGTGCCACGTGAAGACGGTTTTGATATTACAGTAGCATCTGAAATTATGGCCGTATTCTGCCTTGCAACAGATATTCAAGATTTAAAAGCTCGTCTATCTCGCATTGTTGTCGCTTATAATTTTTCAAACAAACCTGTAACAGTTAAAGATTTAGGCGTAGAAGGTGCGTTAACACTTCTATTAAAAGATGCATTAAAACCGAACTTAGTACAAACATTAGAAAATACACCAGCTATCATTCATGGCGGACCATTTGCGAATATCGCTCACGGTTGTAACAGTGTTATCGCTACGACGATGGCAGCAAAATTAGGTGATTATGTTATTACAGAAGCTGGATTCGGTGCAGATTTAGGTGCTGAGAAGTTTTTAGACATTAAAGCACGTGCAGCTGGTATTAAACCAGAAGCGGTAGTTATTGTTGCGACTATTCGTGCGCTTAAAATGCACGGTGGCGTGGCGAAAGATCAATTAAAAGAAGAAAATGTAGATGCGTTAGCAAAAGGAATGGAAAACTTACAGAAACATGTTGAAACAATTCAAAGCTTCGGTGTTCCATTCGTAATTGCCATTAACAAATTCATTACTGATACAGATGCAGAAGTTACATACTTACAAGAATGGTGCAATGAGCGTGGCTATGCAGTATCCTTAACAGAAGTTTGGGAGAAAGGTGGCCAAGGCGGAGTTGACCTTGCTGAGAAAGTGTTAAAAGAAATTGAAAAAGGTGAAAACAACTACGCACCACTTTATGAATTAGAATTACCATTAGAAGAAAAGATTCGTACAATTGCTCAAAAAGTGTACGGCGCAAAAGATATTGAATTTGCTCCGAAAGCACGTAAGCAACTAGCTCAATATGAAGGAGAAGGTTGGAGTAACCTACCAATTTGTATGGCGAAAACACAATACTCTCTTTCTGATGATGCAACAAAATTAGGTCGCCCATCTGACTTTATCGTTACAATTCGTGAATTGAAACCATCTATCGGTGCAGGGTTTATCGTTGCGTTAACAGGAACAATGTTAACAATGCCTGGTCTTCCTAAACAGCCAGCTGCGCTTCAAATGGATGTAAATGAAGATGGAAAAGCAGTAGGTTTATTCTAAAAGGTTGTAATTCATCTCGTTTATCTGTAAACTATATATACATCAAGTGGCGCCTTTCCATAGAAAGGCGCCTGTTTTTTGGAGGAAATTATGTTTGATCCAACTGCTTTTGAAAATTTAAAGGTAATTGTGGAAGGAGCTGTCTATGATTTCGATTTACACGGTGATATTCTCGTAACAGATCGAAAAGATGTGATGGATCTTGCTTCATTAAGTCGTATGTATAGTATTTCATTTCAACTAACAGAAACATTTAAAACGCTGGTAGAGGCGACATTTTCACTATCTGTTGATGCGAAGAATTTATCAGGTGAAATATTAGAAGTACCTCAGTTTATACCAGGTTGTGAAATGAAGTTAGCGTTCTCGTTCGAAATGGAACAGCCAGAGATAGGATGTCAAGAAATTGAAGCTTTATTGCAATCTATTTGGGGAAAAGAGCGAATGATTACACAGAAAATTTCATACGAATATAATAAGCAAGCGATTTCATATCATAATAAGGTAGAGGTTCTATTTCAAAAAGCGATTACAGAAGACCATGTTGATGATTTAATAGCTGTTATTTCACACATGATAGAAACGGTGCGAACAATACAACATTTTCTTCAAAAATAGAGATAAAGGAGAAAAACAAATGATAAAAGATATGCAACCATTTTTACAACAAGCTTGGGAAAAGGCTGGTTTTAAAGAGTTTACTGAAATTCAAAAACAAGCGATTCCAACTATTTTAGAAGGACAAGACGTTATAGCTGAATCTCCAACTGGAACAGGAAAAACATTAGCGTACTTATTACCACTTTTACATAAAATTAATCCTGAAATTAAACAACCTCAAGTTGTAATTTTAGCGCCAACTCGTGAACTTGTTATGCAAATTCATGAAGAGGTTCAAAAGTTTACAGCAGGAACTGATATTTCAGGTGCGTCTTTAATTGGTGGTGCGGATATTAAGCGCCAAGTTGAAAAATTAAAGAAACACCCAAGAGTTATTGTCGGTTCACCAGGACGTATTTTAGAATTGATTCGTATGAAAAAATTAAAGATGCATGAAGTGAAAACGATTGTATTTGATGAGTTTGATCAAATTGTAAAACAAAAGATGATGGGTGCTGTACTTGATGTAATTAAATCAACGATGCGTGATCGTCAATTAGTATTCTGCTCGGCGACAATAACAAAAGCTGCAGAAGATGCGGCACGTGATTTGACAGTTGAACCACAATTAGTACGTGTAACACGCTCAGAGGCACAGAGCCTAGTTGAACATACGTATATCGTTTGTGAACGTCGTGAAAAAAATGATTATATTAGAAGAGTTATGCATATGGGAAATGTAAAAGCAGTTGCCTTCTTAAATGATCCATTCCGTTTAGATGAAATTACTCAAAAACTAAAATTCCGTAAAATGAAAGCGGCAGCTCTTCATGCAGAGGCAAGCAAACAAGAGCGTGAAGTAACGATGCGCGCTTTCCGCAGCGGGAAATTAGAGATTCTACTTGCTACTGATATTGCAGCACGTGGATTAGATATCGATGATTTAACACACGTAATTCACTTAGAATTACCAGATACAGTAGACCAATATATTCACCGCTCTGGACGTACAGGACGTATGGGTAAAGAAGGAACAGTCGTTTCTCTTGTAACAGAACAAGAAGAGCGTAAATTACTTCAATTTGCGAAAAAATTAGGTATCGTGTTTACGAAACAAGAAATGTTCAAAGGAACATTTGTAGAATCGAAACCACCAGCACCAAAGAAAAAGAAACCAGCTTTTACTGGTAAGAAAAAGCCTAGATAAATGAATGGAAAGACGTAACTATGCGTAGTTACGTCTTTTTTTTGTGGAATAATAGATGAAATTTTATTAACGATTATTAAAATTTCATCTATCGTAACTTTAAAAATATTAACGATTCTACAGGGAATATTGATAAAGGTGTAGCATTTCTAGTTTAGTTTGTACAAGGAAGTAACATAAAAAAAGTCGAATATTAACATGATATGAAATAATAAAAAGAAGGTACATGTATGGCTAGGAAATTAGGAATGTTTTTAAATACGAAACATATTGAAGTAAACGAAGGAATAAGAAAGGCGAGAGAATGGGATTTAGAATATATTCAACTATATGCTATGAATGAGAATTTCAATTTAGCTAATATTTCGAAGTTAGAATGGATTACTTTAAAGGATAGCTTATCTTTTAATGGGATTAAAGTCCCATCATTAGCGATTAATTTTGGAGAAAACGGAATTGTAGGAATGGAAGTTGACAGTGCAATAGAACGGTTTAAATATATTACTGACAGAGGGTTAGAGCTGGGAGCAAGGATAATAACAGCTCATATTGGGGGAATTCCAAATGATGAAAAAAGTGAGTACTATAATAAAATGGAACAAATCTGTTACGAAATAGGGAATTTAGCATTCAAATTCGGGGGAGTCTTCGCTATTGAGACGGGATCTGAAAAAGCAATAGTGTTAAAAAGATTTTTAGAAACTACAAACTCAAAAGGACTAGCTGTTAACTTTGACCCAGCAAATTTAATAAGTGATGTAAATGAAAATCCGATAGAAAGTTTATTGCTATTAAAAAATTATATAGTACAAACGCATATTAAAGATTGTAAAGAATTGAAAAGCGATAGTTCAAGTAAGTATATAGAAGTCGCAGCAGGCAATGGTGAAGTAGATTTCGACTTGTTTTTTCATACATTAGATAACATCGGTTTTGATGGATATAACATGATTGAAAGAAATGATTATTTTGACGAACGTGAAGGAATGATCCAGTCGATAAATTTCATAAAGAAGTACATATAAATGAAAAAGGAATAACAATAGTAATTGTAGAAAGCTACATAGAATATAAAAACCATTAGGGGGAAATGAAATGATTCATAAAGTCGGACAAATTATGTTATATGTAAATAATCAAGATGAGGCATTAAATTTTTGGACAGAAAAAGTAGGGTTTCATGTAATCGCAGAGGAAGATAACAATCAAGGAATGAGATGGATTGAAATCGCTCCAACTAATGATGCTGAGACGAGTATCATATTACATAATAAAGAGATTATCTCCAAAATGAGCCCAGAATTGAATCTTGGTACACCATCGTTAATGTTTTTCTCAGAAAATCTTGAACAACTATACAAAGATTTAACAAATAAAAATGTTACAGTTGGCGAAATGGTAACTATGCCTACTGGTAAAGTGTTTAACTTTGCTGATAGTGAAGGGAATTATTTTGCGGTTATGGAAAAGAACAAATAATGATATTGTTATGTCAAAATCCCCCTCATATATAATGAGGGGGATTAAATGTTTGAAGTGGATTTTTCATTAGAGAGTTGTTTGATAAAAAATGACCCTTTTTCAATAGCTGTCTCAATATAACCAACGATTTGATCAAATGTAAACACCTGTAGGTCTTCATACAAATGTTGCTCGGGGTACAGCATATCTTCAAAAATATATTGCCGAAAAGCTAAAACATTCTCTCTAGAAATCTCCTCGATATTCACAATGTTAGCCTCTTGATTAAGTAGGGCGAAGAGCTGTTGTTCTTTATCGTAATGATGCAACAATTGTGCGTTCAATAATTTAAAATCGTTATAGTACATAGGCACGATAGTTTCGTCGTTCTCAATTCTGTTTTTTAGCCAAGGTAGAAAAAATCCACTTAGCCAATTATCATCGGCAATGAGGTGGGTATAATAACCTAAAATATAAGAGGAATCCATATGATCTTCATATTTATGAATAAATGAATCATAATCTATTCTTCTCGTATAGTTTTTCGTTGTACCAGCGTAAAAATGTGAAGTTCCTTTTTCTTCTTTTGAATGAACAGCATCAGGAGCTACACCACCAAGTAAGAAAGAGGTTTTATCTTGAATAGAAAGTTTCTCAGCAATACCGTTAGAGATAATGATATGCATAATTCGTGATCCCATGAATAACACCTCTATTTCATGTATTCATTTTAGGGAGCTGTCTGAACGTGTAGTATTACTTTCCCTGTACTTTGTCTACTTTCGACCCATTCATGTGCTTTCCCTGCATCTTGAAGAGGAAAAGATTTCGTAGTTTTAATTTGTAAACTTCCATCGCGTAAATAACGGAAAACTTGATTCGCAGTTTCTTGAAGCAATTCAGGACGTTTTTTTCGTGTAGTGCCAAAGCTGAAGCCGAGTATAGAACGGCAACTTGCGTGTAAATCTTTCGTTTGAAAACTACCAACTTCTCCGCTAGCATTGCCGAAATGGACGAGACGACCGTAATAAGCAAGGCAGTCTAAACTTCTTTCGGACACAGTACCAGAAATAGAATCTAAAACAATATTAACGCCTTCTCCGTTTGTAAGCTGATCTACCCTCTCTACAAAATCTTCATCTTGATGACAAATAACATAATCAGCGCCAGCATCTAAAGCAATTTTTCTTTTTGCTTCACTTCCGACAGTCCCGATTACTTTTTTAGCCCCTAATAATTTTGCGAGTTGAATCGCAGTAGTACCAATTCCTCCAGCAGCGGCATGAATTAGAACAGATTCACCTTGCTGAAGTCTTGCAACATTTGCAAGTAAATTGTAGCTTGTAAAAGATACGATAGGGCAGGCAGCTGCAGTTTGGAAATCAACTTCATCAGGTAATACAAAAGTAAGATTTTCGTTCGCGACAACATATTCAGCGTAAGAGCCATTTTGAGGAAAAGTAATGACACGCTGGCCAGGATAAATATTTTTCACATGAGAACCTACGTGTTCTACAATACCAGCTGCATCTATCCCTGGAATAAAAGGTAAGGCTTTGTTTCCTTTTTTGCCATAACGTGATTTAATATCGGCGAAATTAACACTAGTAGCAACAACGCGGATTAAAACTTGATTATCTGAAATTGTAGGAATATCCATGTCCGTATATTTCAACACTTCAGGACCACCGAATGAAGTTACAACGATAGCTTTCATATACATCCTCCTAAATTTGACTATAAATATTATTTTAAATCTTCATTAGGAATTGGAAAATTATATAATTGTTATGCAGGGTTATAAGTGAAGCTTATGAAGCCATTGCATCCTTATATTAATTTATTTGAAAAATCTTTGAAAGAAATCGAACGAAATATCGTTTGCTTGCCAATATATAGTGTAGGACAAAGGAGGGATGGTATATGAAGGATGAAACAGTATACACAGAACTAATCCAATTAACTTTATCAGGCAATAAAGAAGCGTATAGTGAGTTGTATGATAAAACGATTCAAGAAGTATATAAGACAGCACATTTTTTAATAGAGGATAAAGCAGATATAGATGATGTCGTTCAGGAAATATACATACAGCTATATGAATCGCTTCGTAAATATGATAGTGAGAAGCCATTTCGTCCATGGTTAATTGGACTTGCGATTAAACAAATTCATTCTTATAGAAGAAAGAGGTGGATGCGACTGCGAATTGTAAAAAAAGCAGAAGAGCAAAGAAAACCAGTACAAATTGATTTTTCTAGCGATGTTGTAAGTAAAATATCAAACCAAAAATTAATTGAACTCATTCATAAATTACCATATAAATTGAAACAAGTTATTATCTTAAGATACTTACATGATTACTCACAAGAAGAAGTAGCACATATATTACATACTCCAATCGGTACCGTGAAGTCCAGAATTCATGCAGCACTAAAGAAACTACGTCAAAAAGAGCAAGTAGAAGAAATCTTTTTAGGAGAGGTAGGGAATGTGAAATGAGTTTAGATTGTAGAGTTAGAGAATCTATACAAGAAGAAGCGAAGGGGGTTATTGCCCCGCCGGAGTTAAAAGAAAAAGTAATCGTGCAAATAAAAATGAAGCGCGGAGGGAGTAAAAGGAAGAAACGTCTTATCGCCGGAGTGCTTGCAGCAGCACTTTTAATCCCGACGACTGGTTTTGCTTATCAATCTATTATGGCGGATGGTATATACGGGTCGTTTGAAAATTTAAAGAAGCATGCCGGAGCTATAACATTAGAAGGATACATGCGTTTTAATGCAAAGTTATCTCAAGCGAAAGATGAAATGGGTGCAAAAGAATATGAAGAGTTTACAAAAGAACTAAAGAAATTAACGAATGCAAAGCTTGAGTACGGGGATTCGAATGGTAATATTGATTATGATCAATTATCGCCAGCTAAAAAAGAGGGATTAAAAAAGGTAGAAATGGAGCTTCAGCCGTATTTTGATAAATTAAACGGCCATAAATCTAGTAAAGAAGTATTAACTCCTGAAGAGTATGAACAATATATGGAAGCATTAATGGCATATCAAACCGTATTAGTAAAAACGAAATCGAGTGGCGGAATAACAGCAGACGAAGTACCTGAGGCGTACAAAGAAAAATTTATTAAAGCGGAGCAGTTTATGGAATATGTAGATGAAAAGGTGAGATAAATAAAAAGCTCATAGCTTTAGCTTTGAGCTTTCCTTATTGAAATGTAAATATATTAACCACCTATTCCTTTTGCTATCAATAGGAAATATACAACTACCAGTATTACTCCATTTAATGCAGTACCAAGTATTCCGAATAACCAATTTTTTGATGCTATCGCAAATATAATTCCGAGGAATGAAAGTATACTGAGAATCATAATAAGTAACGATAAATTCGCATTAGGCCCTCTTAAAATAAAGAAAGAAAATACACTTGTGATAAATGTTAGAAACGAGAAAGCCCCTAATTTATACAAAATAAATCTCCCTTGGTTGAAATGTATTTTGATTTAGCGCACGATTTTCTTTAGTTTAACATAAATTTCCTATTACCAATTAAATATATGAACAATAAAAAACGAGTATAAAATCTATGCGATTTCATACTCGTTTTGTTATTACATAAATTTCCTTACCGCATGTATTGCGCTTATAAATAAACCACTATAACCAACGACACTTAAAAATTGATCATTAGGTTCTTTTGCATACAAGTCAGGGACAGAATTACCTTGACTTGCTTAATAAAGTGAAAGTGAGAAATCACTTAGTTATATTCCTTACTATTCTCCTTGTCTTTTTGTATAAAACAATCTAAAAACGAGTAACCAGCTATTAAACTAATAATAGTAACAAAAGTTGTATTTATAAGAATAATATTAGTTAAATAAGGTAGGTATCCACCAACTGGTGAAAAGAGTAGAGCTGGAGAAAAGGAAATGATTAGTGTAGGCAACGTAATAGCGATAAATTTATCCAGCTGAAAGTTCCAATTTTTTTTACTCGTTTCGCGATTAATGGATTGTAGGAATCGTAATAAAATGCCGACTAAAAGAGGGAAGAGTGTAAAGTAGAATAACCTTGGATAAACGTTAAAGTTCACTTGCGCGTCTGTATCTAAATAAAATTGAATTTTAACACCTACAACTAATAATAAGATGATAAATAATGTAAAGCAGAGGTATAGTATCACTTTTTGCATTCCATTCCACCATCCTTTATTAAAAAATATATTCAAGGAGCGAAGATATATACGATAATGGCGTTGTATATATCTTCGTTTTCTATTAGTTAATTGTGGATTTTGTTTGCTTCGTTAAGTAATCAATAATTCCCATCGCGCTAATTTCTAAATCAAGATATAAAATATTATAAACAGAATGATTTGATGGAACGTTTAGCTTTGTAAGATGAGTAGAGACTTTCTCCACTAGTAAAGATTGTAATGCCTTAGTAGCCTCATCAAAATTAGTATGTTTTTGAAAAACTTCATTTCCAGTATTAACGAAAATAGGTAACCAATGTTCAAGTTGGCTATATACTTCTGTAACATTGGCAGATGCGCCGTAATGACCGAAATAAATAGTATCTACATTCATACTTTGAATGTGATTTTTAGAGGCAATCATCGCATCTGGCTGGAATTGTGAAGGGGACGTTGATGGTAGATATAATTCTACACCAAGATCAGCTAGTTCCCTATAATAAATTCCAATCGTATCACCAGTGAAAATGCCGTTTGTTTTTGAATCGTGAATGCTAATATGGTGCTTCGCATGTCCCGGTGTATCATAAAATGTAAGTGTACGGTCTTCTGCAATTTTTAATGTATCCCCATTTTGTACAATATGAACACGTTCTTCTTCAATTGGAAGAATTGGATCAAAGAGTGTATCAAATTCTTCTTTGTACACAGCTTTTGCGCCAAGAATTAGTTTTGTTGGATCAATCATATGACGAGCCCCGCGCGGATGCACAAATAGAGTAGCATTTGGGCACTTTTCCATCATTAACCCTGCTGCGCCTGCGTGATCTAAATGAACATGTGTAACGATAATGTTTTTTACATCATTTAAATTAATATGTAATTGCTGTAAGCCGTCTAAAATATAGGGAAGAGAAGGGGCCGCACAAGTTTCAATTAAAGTAATATCGTCACCTAATAAAACGTATGTACCTGTGCGTTCATCATGTTGTAAGTCATAATCATCAATAAGATATAGATGAGAAGATAGTTGTTCTACTTTTTTCATACTTACCACTCCTTATATACTTGCATGTTTTTTATTATACGCTAAAAAAGAAAAAGGCAGAAAACGAAAAATTCGTCTTCTGCCTTTATGTAATGTTGTTATTTAGTTTGTTCTTTATTGATAAACATAACGAACAGTCCAACAATGCCGCCAACTAACGGAAGAGTAATCTCTCCTGCTAAATTAAAGTAGGAACTTAGGAATAAGCCATTTACATCGATTACCCAGCCAGTAACATACAATAACATCATATATAGTACGAAATAAAACTCACGATTTGAAATCATTTCACGTTGTGCAGTTTTCATA
>NZ_JBFPJI010000434.1:0-2378 GCF_040838205.1 Bacillus sp. S4 | reverse complement strand
TCTCCCACCTACCGCTTTGCTATCGTCCTTCACACGCTTGAGGAAGGAGACTTCTATCGGATAATACGTTAAATATATGGACTTATAGCTTAGTCAACTCTAAAAAACAAAAAGATATCCATCTCTAAACATGTAGTCATAGAGATGGATATCTTTATTTTTATACTTGCAATGCCTTCTCTCTCAAAGCTCTTCTTAACAATTTACCAGTTGTATTCTTCGGCAATTCTGTTAAAAACTCAATACTCATTGGCACTTTATATTTCGCTAAATGTAACGTGCAGTAATGCGTAAGCTCTTCTTCTGTTACGCTCGTTTGTTTCAGAACGACATAAGCTCGCACTGCTTCTCCTAAGTTTTCATCAGGAACACCGATTACGACAACTTCAGCTACCGAATCATGAGTATATAATACTTCCTCTACTTCACGAGGATATACGTTATAACCGCCAACTAAAACAATATCTTTTTTACGATCGACGATATAGAAGTAACCTTCTTCATCCATTTTCGCTAAGTCACCTGTATATAGCCAGCCATCTTTAATTGTCGCCGCAGTATCTTCTGGCGCATTATAGTAACCCTTCATAACGTTAGGTCCGCGAACAATTAATTCCCCAACTGCACCAACAGGTACTTCTTCCCCAAGTTCGTTCACAATTTTATTTTCTACGTGCCAAATATTTGTACCAATCGAACCTGGTTTACGAGGACGATCTAACGGATTAAAACAAGTAACTGGTGATGCTTCTGATAAACCGTATCCTTCTGAAACGATAACGTCAAAACGTTGTTCAAAGTTTTTCAGAAGCGCAACAGGCATCGATGCACCACCTGAAATACAAAGCCGAAGTGTCTTCACATCTTCTGCGCTTGCTTCTTCAAATAAATATAAGTAATTATACATTGTCGGTACACCCGCAAAAATCGTTGGTTCATACGTACGACAAATGCGAAATACTTCTTTCGGACTAAACTTCGGTAACATTAAAATTGTTGCCCCGTTCACAATCGGCGCATTTACCGCAACTGTTAAACAGAACACATGGAACATCGGCAGTGCCGCAACGACGCGATCATCCGCAGTATATTGTAAATATGACGCAACATCGCTAGCATTACTATATAAATTTTTATGCGTTAACATAGCGCCTTTTGGCTTTCCAGTTGTACCTGAAGTGTATAAAATAACAGCTACATCTTCTTCATCTAGTTCAGGACCTTCGTAAGTTACATCTCCATTTCCTATAAAACTAGTAAACGTTTTCATTTTTTCGGTTTCTATATGGTTAAAATCTGATGAGGTTTCGCATATGATGATATTTTCAAGTGAAGGAAGTCTTGTTGTAAGAGATTGTATAACAGGTAGAAGGACGTCGAGTACGATGATTGTTTTTACATCTCCATTTTGTAATATGTAATGTATTTCGTCTGCTGTATAAATTGGATTAATCGGAATGACAGTTGCTCCGGCTTTCATTGTTCCGTATAAACCTACTAAAAAATGTGGTGAATTACCTACAGCTAATGCGACATTGTCCCCTTTTCCAATGCCCATTTTTGCTAAATTGCTAGAAAACCTAGTGACTACTTTGTTTAATTGGTCATACGAGACCGACTGATCCATAAATATGTACGCCGGTTTATCCCCCTTCTTTTTTGCCGTTTCAGCCAAAGATTGAACGAGATTCACACAAATCCCACCTTTATAAAATTTAGAATATTTAAAAATTCTAAATTAATTATATTAAAAGAAAATTAAAGTGGCAAGTGATATTCCATTAACTGCATATACATGAATCACCTCCTCTTGGTTTACTTTGGAAGGATAAGGGGATTTCGTTTGCAAGTAATTTATGAAACTAGACCAAAAATCATTTTAGGATAATATGCATTCATCTTTTCTCTAAGTTTATTAAGTTCCTCTTTATTTAACGCCGTATGCTCTCCAAACAAGTTGATCGCGTCCGCTCCATCTACACCCGACATATGTGGAAAACATTTTAAAACAGCTGCTTGAATCTTCAATCTATCATGGTTTTAAACTGATATACTAATAGTCTTATTGCTGATTAAACTACCAGTGTATAAAAGCAACATCTCTATTTATATTGAGAATAATGGTGTTGCTTTTATTTCAAACCTACATTTTCTGTATAATCAGTCTTTTTATAATCTAATTCTTTGCCCACCTCTTTAATTTCCTCATATGCTTCATCTTTATTAAGTCTATATACTCTATCCACTTTATCTCCAGAAGATGTGTTATAGATTAATTCAATATACTTCCCATCTTCATAAACTATAATTTGTGTATTTTTTCTTTTTAAATTTTCTTCTCCATGTTTTTGGAGCGCTTCATTTTCTAATTTAATTAC
>NZ_JBFPJI010000433.1:0-2391 GCF_040838205.1 Bacillus sp. S4 | reverse complement strand
ATTAACAATTGGATCTATTATTGTAGCTGGTTCACTAGAGCTTATTTTAGCGCCTAATGGATTAGTAGATGGTGGAGTAACTGCGATTGCTATTATGGCAAATAAAGTTGCAGGATTACCTCTTTACGGAGTTTTTTTAGGACTTAATATTCCTATTTTACTATTTACTGCAAAAGTAATGGGGAAGAAGTTTTTCATCCGTACATCCTATGCAAATGTTGTGACAACACTCGGATTGATTTATTTAAAACCATTTCCAGCAATTACGACTTCGGAATTATTAATTGTACTTTATGGAGGAGTTCTATTTGGTGTTGGTGTTGGGATTGTTGTAAAAATGGGCGGGGCAATTGACGGATCAGAAATGTTAGCTGTTTGGATGAACAAGCATTTTAAAGTACCAATTAGTACATTTTTACTTGCTGTAAATGCGGTTATTTTTGTATTTGTTGCTATTTTATTTTCAATTGAGCAAGCGATGTTCTCATTAGCAATTTTCTATATTGTTACGAAGATGATAGATTTCATATTAGACGGTATTAATCAAGGAAAGAGCGTCATGATTATTTCGAATAAAAATAAAGAAATTGGCGAACTGCTTATGAAAGAATTACAACTGTCTGTTACGTATCTACATGGAGAAGGTGGTTTTTTGGGAGAGCACCAGAGAATTATTTATTGTATTACAAACCGTTTCATTTATCCGAAAATGAAAGATCTCGTTCTCTCTGTAGATCCAAGTGCTATAATTGAAGCTTCTTATTCAACAGAAACAACTGGTGTAAAGCGTCCAGGAAGGACAGCGAGATCAGGGCAAGTATCAGAAAAATAGTGAATGAAAATAACTCCACGTAAGTATAACTTGCGTGGAGTTATTTTTAGTTAGGGAACCAGACTCTTTTCAGTAATTTGACAACAGTTTCGATACAATCTTCTGGAATACTACCAAAACCGAGTAATACATACGACGCCTCCCTTAAATTATGAACAGAATCGTATGTTGAGAGAGGGTACAACTTAATGCGTTGTTTCGCAGCGACATGAATAAGTTCTTGTTCGTTCATTCCATTATGAACGTGAAGTACGATATGAAGTCCTGATTGTTCGCCGAGTATTTGAACACGAGATTTCATTTCATTTTTGATAGATTTAACTAGTAATGTATGCTTTCTTTTATATAACGTACGACTACGGTTTAAATGACGTTCCCAATCACCTTTTTGAATAAAGGTGGCAAAAGCGAGTTGTTGCAGGGTAGAAACCGTTTGTTTAAACATGCCACCAAGTTCTTTATAGATTTTTAAAAGATGAGGTGGTAAGACGATATATCCCATTCGTAAAGAAGGTAAAAAGGATTTCGAGAAAGTTCCCATATAAATAACACGTTCCTTTGAATCCAGTCCTTGTAAAGAAGGAATAGGTTTGCCTACATAACGAAATTCCCCGTCGTAATCATCTTCAATAATATATCCTTCGCAATCATTGGCCCATTTTAATAGTTCGAGTCTTCTAGATAAAGGCATAATTATTCCAAGTGGAAATTGGTGAGATGGAGTGACGTATGCTACATTGGCACCTGATTCACGTAAAGCTGAAATGTGAATCCCTTTATCATCTAAAGGGATAGGATGAACGGGAAGGCCAGAACTTTGAATCATAGCAGTTACACGGTGAAATCCAGGGTTTTCGATTCCGTATTCTTTTTTTGAACCGAGCAGTTGAATTAATAACCAAAGAAGAGGTTGCGTACCGGCTCCGATAATAATTTGATCAGGTGAAGAATGTACCCCGCGGGCATGATATAAATACTTTGAAATATGTTCTCGAAGAACGAACTCACCTTGGGGGTCTTCTTTAGCAAATAATTCATTTTCGTACTGAAATAAAGTTTCGTTTAAGGCTCTTTTCCAGTTTGTGATCGGAAAAGCTTTTTGATCAATAAGCCCTTGGCTACAATCATAGTCATATCGTGATTCTATATTATTGTTAGTTTTGTACGACATATTTTGTTCATTTTTTGACATGATATCAATATCAACTTCCGCAACAAAAATACCCCGTTTCGGTTTGCTTTCTACATATCCTTCAGCTATTAATTGTTGATAAGCAGATTCAACAGTAATACGGCTAATATTAAGTTGTACTGCTAAATTTCTGTGAGATGGAAGGCGTATGCCGGCCGGGAGTGTTCCTAAAGAGATTTCTCGTTTCATATAATCATAAATTTGTAAGTAAATTGGTGTTTTACTTTCTAATTGCAGTGGAATAGTAAAATCCATTTTTGCGTTCTCCTTTAAATACTGGCCTTATAAAAAAGAATTGAACTGTCACTTAAGAGAATGACAGTTACTTTCTATAATGATGATATAACATTTAGAAAATTTTATAAAC